>CAZORT010000032.1:0-9015 GCA_964582575.1 uncultured Thermotogae bacterium | reverse complement strand
GAGTCAATTCATTCAAGTATACCATAAATAGGTTTAAATGTCAAGAGGCCGAATTGCCTCAAATTAGTTGTTATAGTGCATATAGTAATATGTGGCCTTAGCTCAGTTGGGAGACTGCTTGCATGGGATGCAAGCGGCCAGGGATTTAAGTACCCTACGCTCCCACCAAGGATAATTTACCGTTTTCTCGCCATAGCAGCGCGAGGAGGCGGCTCTACCGCTTCAAACTTATTTTGATGATCTTTATTGGACGAATTTCGAACTTTTCGAGAAAAATCCAAAGTGATAGCGTCAATCCCGCAGTATGGTGGTTATCGGCCTTGCGTCCTCTCTTTTTGGGCAGCAGACTATCCATTGCACTTTCGTTGGCTAACGCCGCCACCAGGGCAGCTGAAGACGAATACAATTCTTCTTAACGCAGCAGAGCTCCAATGCTGTCGGGTTCGGTACAAACATCGACCAGACGCAGGATACGTAGTTAGTACTCCACTGTAAATCGTCTCCTGATAGGTGTCCACGTTGATTCTGGATCGGGCCAATTTTCCGCCCCGCATGAGGATAGATTTCTGCTCCGCTTGTATCACTGGAACCATTGTAATCGTGCGTGTTGTCATTATTCTCTCTCCTTCCCACTCTCTACAGTAATGTTACGGGGGTTGGTCTCTGGAGTTTATAGATATCTTGTTTAACCGCAACTCTCCGGCACGTGCTCTTTTAACTACATATGAACACCGATTAACACAGTGATAAGTATACCAGCAACAGACGTAAGTGCTGTAACAATGTTCTATTTTGCTCATCACTGGATCATCTGCCGGTCATCTGCAGTTCTTTACTCTGAATGTTGATCGTGCAAATTATCTGTGATATAATCTTTTATTAATATGAGTGAAGAGAAAAAAGGACCAGGAAAGCCGATTGATTTGCGGAATAAGAATTTGCGTGTTATCGGTTTTGTTATCATAACGCTTATCTTCGGATTGATCTTGATGCGGGCGTGGAACGGAAGGGTACGACCGGATGTAATTTCTTTCGCCCAATTTATGAATTATGTTGAGGCCGTTCATCGCACAATTTATTCTCTACGTGTCTCACCGGACAGTCATGGTCTGGTGACAATGCTTGATGGGCGACAATTATCTGTTCAACTTCCGCCTGATGCATCATTATATGTACCTCAGGCACGCGCACATGGTATAGATGTCCAATTTGAGGCTCAGCGTGCCGATTGGGTGGGAATTATTTTCGGGCCTCTGTTATGGATATTGATCCTTGTTGGGGTGTGGGTGTTCCTGATGCGACGGGCACAGAAAGGGGTGAGTGGCCCTCTATCGTTTGGGGCAAGCAAAGCCCGCCTGACCACCGCCGAGACAACGGGGATTACATTTAAAGATGTTGCTGGAATAGACGAAGTATCGGAAGAAGTGCAGGAAGTTGTTCAGTATCTGCGTAACCCGCGTAAATTCGCCAAACTGGGCGCGGAGATTCCAAAGGGTATTCTCCTTGTCGGAGCTCCAGGGACAGGAAAGACCTATTTAGCCAAAGCGATTGCCGGCGAAGCCAATGTTCCTTTTTTCAGCATCAGCGGTTCTGATTTCGTCGAGATGTTCGTCGGAGTCGGTGCGGCTCGTGTGCGTGACATGTTTGTGAAAGCAAAAGCAAATGCACCGTGCATTATCTTTATCGATGAGATTGATGCTGTTGGGCGCAAGCGGGGAACAGGATTAGGAGGTGGCCATGATGAACGGGAACAGACTCTAAATCAACTGCTGGCAGAGATGGACGGATTCCAAGCAAATAAAGGAGTGATGATCTTGGCAGCGACGAATCGTCCTGATGTCCTTGACCCCGCGCTGCTTAGACCAGGTAGATTTGATCGCAAAATAACCGTACCTCGTCCTGATCTTGCAGGAAGAGAGGCGATTTTGCGGCTTAAAGTGGCAACCAAAGCATTAGCGGCGGATGTTGATTTGACTGTTCTGGCACGGCGAACTCCTGGATTTGTCGGAGCAGACTTGGAAAACTTAGCTAACGAAGCTGCACTGCTCGCTGCCCGTCACGACAAACAACAGATTGAGATGGTCGATTTTGAGGAATCAACCGATCGCGTCCTTGCCGGGATTAAGCGGAAAGGGATCATCCTCTCTGAGGAAGTACGTGAGAGAATCGCCTACCATGAATCCGGCCATGCTGTTGTTGGCAAAATTCTTCCGCAGGCTGATCCTGTACATAAAGTATCAATCATCCCGCGCGGTGACGGGGCACTCGGTTTTACTCTCCAATTACCGATGGAAGAACAGTATCTCGTATCAAAAGCCGAACTGCTCGATAAATTGACCAGCCTGTTCGGCGGCCGAGCAGCGGAAGAAGTGGTGTACAATGATTATTCGACAGGTGCTTATGATGATCTTAAGAAAGCGACTGAACTTGCCAAACGGTTGGTCGTTGAATATGGAATGAGTGAAAAGTTGGGCCCGATCAGCCTTGCACGTAACCATGCTAATGTCTTCCTTGGCGAAGAGATAATCAAAGGCTCAGATCATTCAGAAGTATTATCGTCTTTAGTCGATAGCGAGATTCGTTCTATTCTCACCCAATGCTACGATCGAGCCAAAAAGATTCTGCAGGAACATCGCACCTTGCTTGATAACTTAGCTAAATCATTATTGGTACACGAGGTTTTATCAGGCAAAGAACTGGAAGAAATTTTTTCTGCTGCTCTCGTGGAACCGGCCAGCTAAGGAAGAGGCTGCATAATCGCCGGTAATAACATAGCGAAAGAATCTTAAGATTAACGGAATAAGATTCTATCTATAAATTAGAGTAATCATCCCATGAAACGGATCGTTCTTCTTGGCTCAACCGGTTCGATTGGCACGCAGACGCTCGCCGTGATTGAGCGCTTAAATGAATATGGCTATTCCTACCAGGTAGTTGGATTAGCAGCAAAGAGTAATGCGTCGTTACTTGCTGAGCAGATCCGTCGTTTCTCCCCCTCATTCGTAGTTTTCCAAGATTGCGGGAAAATACCCGCACTGCAGCGTAGTTTTCCCCATGTTCGCATTCTGACGGGTGATGAAGGATTATGTACATTAACACAGCTGGATGATATTGATATAGTAGTTAATGCACTTGTCGGAGCAGTTGGATTACGCCCCACGCTGGCGGCGATCGAGGCCGGGAAGAGACTTGCATTAGCCAATAAGGAGAGCTTGGTGATCGGTGGTGAGCTGGTTACTGCTGCATTGACTGGTTCTGACTCGCAACTGATACCGATCGATAGCGAACACCATGGCCTGTTCCAGTTACTCAACGGAAATAACAGGGAAGAGATAACAAAACTCATCATTACTGCATCTGGTGGGCCATTACGGGATAAATCTCCGGCAGATCTAAAGGATGTCATACCGGCAGACGCACTCGCTCATCCTAACTGGACTATGGGCACACGTATCACCATTGACTCCGCAACGATGGTGAATAAAGGATTTGAAATCATCGAAGCACATTATCTGTTCGGCTTGCCATATGATCAGATAGAGGCAGTTATTCACCCACAGTCAATCGTCCACAGCTTAGTACAATATCGAGACAATTCGTTGACAGCTCAGCTGGCTGTACCTGATATGCGTATTCCGATTCAATATGCGCTTACCCATCCCCAGCGATTACCTGGTGATTGCCAGCCGGTTAATCTTGTGGATATTAAGCGATTAGAATTTTCTCCAATTGATAATGAGCTTTTCCCTGCATTTGCTACTGTTCTTTTTGCCGGTAAGATTGGGCAAACTGCACCTGCAGTGATCAATGCAGCTGACGAAATATTAGTCGAGCGATTCCTGAAAGATGAAATTCCGTTCACTGGGATTGCTGTCGGATTGGCAAAGATCATCAGAGAACACAGCGTAGTGGAGAGGCCGACAGTAGATGATCTGTTGTCTGCAGATAGTTGGGCGCGTGAAGCAGCGAGCAAACTTATCCTGTAATAGACAGAGTAGTGTCATGTCAACGATACTCTGCCATTTTGAAGGAGTCTTCACGACTGAAAAATCTTAGATTTGTCCCTGCCCTATGTCATAAGATGACACGTGGCCTGTAGTCGAAATAACATTCCTTGATTGACGCGACAGTAGTCGCTTTTCATATTTCAAATTCCGCATTAATTACCACTTTATACACAGCCCCACGCGCTACGCGCAGGCAATCTCGTGGTAAGTGGTGCGTGGTAAGAATGGGGATGAGAAGCTGAGAAGATTCTTTCCGATCTCTCAATTTCACAACTTCTTAACTTCTCAACTCCATAATTTTTCAGCCCTGAACTGTGAACCTCTTAACCCTTCATGGCCATATCCCAGTAGGTACTCTGTGATGGTCATCTTAACACGTTTTTGTAAATTTCTTTTGTTTCGCAAACTTCTTTAGCAACTATTTGACTTGATTTAGGCGCGGTGATATACTTTTATTAAAAATAAAAAAGAGAATTATTTGTAATTTTGAGTCTGTTCCTTGGAGGTGACAGCTTTAAGATCATTAAATCACTGGTCGGTCGTAAACATACTATCAAACACAAATTAACTTTATGGAGGTAAATGATGCATAAAAAGACTTTAGTTTTGACAATCGGGTTAGTTATTGCTGTTAGCTTGTTTGCTGCAGCAAATCAAACGATTCATATCGTCGATTCGACGGGAAGAGTGGTGGAGATACCCTATCCAATCGAGAGGGTCGTTGTCATCAACTCCGGCACAGTAGGGATTATCCGTGCGCTGGGTGCAGCCGACCGAATTATCGGTATTAGTACCCATATTGCAGGTAATCCGGCGTTTTTGGGTCCGATCGCCGAACTGCCGCAGGTGGGAGGAATTAGAGCGCTTGATTACGAAGTGATCATCGCTCTGCAGCCACAGCTTGTACTTACCTTTGGCACGCACCCGTTGGTCGACCTTGAAAGGAGTGCACAAATGCTCGCCCCGGCTGGAATTGTGGTGGCGGGGATTGATTCGTTCCGTTTTGATACCCTGTATCAGGACATCGCTACGTTAGGCCGGATCTTCGGGAATATCGGCCGCGCCGGTCAGTTGATCGCCTTCTATCAGGATATACTCGATCTGGTGACCGAGCGTGTTGCCGGACTTGCACCGGAAGCAATAGTGCGCGTATATGCGGAACATCATGCTGGTCGTTTCCGCAGTTTTGGGCAGGGTAGTGATTGGAACAAGATGATTACCTGGGCCGGTGGGGTGAATATCTTTGCCGACGCATTACGGCCGTTTGTGGCGGTTGACCCTGAGACTGTACTGGCACTTAACCCGCAGATAATTCTGCAGGATTCACGACATGCATCGCTCGGACATGGCATGATCGCGACCGAGCCACTTACAGACTACCTGGCCATCTTTATCGATCGGCCTGGATGGGAACGGCTTGCAGCGGTACGCGATGAGCGTGTACACCTGATATCACACGCCATTGGAGCCGGAACGGGTAAGTTTATCGGAACGCTCTTCTTTGCGCGCCTCTTCCACCCAGAGTTATTTGCTGACATTGATCCTGAGGCAATATTGCAGGGATACTATCTACAGTTCCACGGGCGGGAATTCCCGGGGATCTTTGTCTATCCTGCAATATGAACCAGGCTAAGACTGCAAATGGTGTTCTGACGTGTGGTGATAGTTACACGCAGGTTATTAAAAAGAAAACACTGATCGGACTGATCGCGTTCGCCGCATTAGTGGTGGTGGCGCTTATGGCCACCACCCTCGGCGGTGTCCATTTAAGTGTCGCTGAAGTAGCGCGTGTGATAATTGCACGTGCCTTACCATTTTCCGGCGTGGAAAGCACACCGATGGCCGATGTGATCGTCTGGCATCTGCGGCTGCCGCGGATCGTGATGGGGATTATTGCTGGTGCTGGCTTGGCCGTTGCCGGCGCAGTAATGCAGGGAAGTTTACGCAACCCGCTCGTCAGTCCATTCACTATTGGAGTAGCTTCTGGAGCGACATTGGGAGCATCGATAGCAATTATTCTTGGATTTGGATTGATCGGCGGTGCACGGTTCGTTGTGATGGGGAATGCATTTTTGTTTGCAATGGGTACATCACTCCTTATTTTAGGTGTAGCTCGGTTGCGCGGTGTAACCCCGGAATCATTCTTGTTAATTGGAATCGCGTTGATGAACTTCTTTGGGGCGGCAACTGGACTATTACAGTTTATCGCCACAGAAGGCCAACTTGCTGCTGTTGTCCATTGGGCATTCGGTTCACTCACCGGTTCTTCATGGGCTAACATAATGCTTGTAGCGATCATATTAGCTGCTTGCGCTCCCATTCTAATGAAATACGCGTGGGATCTTAATGCCATGGCCGCTGGTGGTGATGAAGTTGCTAAAAGTTTAGGTGTAAATTGTGGACGTGTACGAGTTGTCTCAATGCTATTGGCATCACTCATCGCAGCAAGTATCATCACATTCACCGGACTGATCGGCTTTGTCGGCCTCGTTGCCCCGCATATCACCCGACTGCTCTTGGGAGGAGATCATCGCTATCTCCTTCCTGGTTCATGTATCCTCGGAGCGCTGCTGCTTGTTATCGGAGACACTGTCGGCCGCACAATTGTAGCGCCAACGATGATTCCGGTCGGAATCGTCATTTCGTTTGTCGGAGCACCGTTCTTCTTCTATATGTTGATGCGTAGGAGGAAACAATATTGGCATTAAAATTGGATATAAACGGAGTTTCGTTCAGTTACGGCAGTAGACTTGCTCTCAGAGAGGCACACGCAGCGATAGGAGAAGGAGAACTTGTTAGTCTCGTTGGCCCAAATGGATCAGGAAAAACAACGCTCCTCAAATGTATTAATCAGATACTGAAGCCACGCAGTGGTACAGTCTATGTCGCCGGTAAAAATATCCGAACAATCGGATTAAAAGAGATCGCCCGTTCTGTGGGATACGTTCCTCAGAGTGCCAGTTATGCCTTTCCCACTTCAGTATTTGATACTGTTCTGCTGGGACGAAAACCCTATGTCACATGGGGGGTCAGCCAGAATGATAAGGAGATCGTTATTGATTCGTTGACTATGCTTGGATTACAAGCTATGGCACTGCGCCAGTTCAACGAACTCTCAGGAGGAGAACGTCAAAAGGTACTCATCGCGCGTGCATTGGCGCAGAGACCTCAGGTGCTGCTCCTTGATGAACCGACGAGTAATCTTGATATCAAACATCAATTAGAGGTATTGGAGATGGTCCGTACAGTGGCATCCGAGAAGAAGATTGCTGTAGTAATGGCGATCCATGATTTGAATATGGCATCACGCTTCTCAGATACGATCATTTGCCTTCATCAAGGGAAGATTCATAGTATCGGCACTCCTGCTGAAGTGTTGACCTGCGAGATGATCAGAGTCGTTTATGGAGTAGAGGCAGCAGTGAATGGACATTCAGGACGGCCGCACATCGTACCGCTCTCCGCCGTAGAAACTGACAGCGGCGTAGTCGGATAATGATAAAAGTAAGGACTGATGAAATCTCTAAACTGTGAACCTTATTTAGGACAAAATTTTCGATTTAAAGGAGATTAAATGCGTATATTAATTACATATGACACAGTGTACGGATCAACTGAACAGGTAGCCGTTTCGATTAGCGAGCGACTAACTGGATTTAGCGGAGTGGATGTGACTCTATCTCGTATTGCCACAACTGAGAATAAGATTAGTGTTGCGGAATATGATGGGGTGATTATTGGCAGTCCGATCTATCGCAACGATCAAATTTTAGATACTGTCAAAGAATTTGTTCTTCAGAACAAGGAAGAACTATCAGAGAAGAAAGTAGGAATCTTTATCGTTGCGCTCGATGTTAGCGGCGCCTACTACCGTGGCCGTTCAATCGGCGGGGTCAAATATCTGGAAAGTTTTGCTGAACTTTTCAGTGCTCCCCCGGTCTATGGCAAGGTGCTCGGCGGCGAACAAGTTCCAACCCGGCTGAGCGACGAAGATCGGAAGCTATTACTCGGATTTTATCGCAACATAATGGGAATGAAAATTGATGACGTCCCATATCGATACTCAATGGATAAAGAAGGAGCGTGGCAATATGCTGAACGGTTCTACCGCTACGCAAACCTCTGATATCTACTCCGTCTTTCCAGAAGGTCGGATCAAAGGTCATTTTTATCGTAATGCTACTTATGAGCCACCGCAGCCGGTAAGCAACACAGAGATGATGACTTTGCTGGATCAAGGAATAGCCGAGCGGGAACGTGCTGCATATATTCATGTTCCCTTTTGTCGCCGTATTTGCACCTATTGCAACTTTAGACGCTATCTGCATCAAGCGGATAAAGCGGCACAGTATACCGCAGGAATAGAGAAAGAGTTATCTCTTTATGGTGCACGGCCCTATACGCAGGGCAAAGAATTTCGTTCTGTCTACTTTGGCGGTGGTACGCCGACCGATATTTCTGCGGCACAGATAGAGAGAATCCTGGTTGCTCTCCATCGTAACTTACCGATCTCTGCTAATGCCGAGATCGCCACAGAAGCACGGATTAGCGGATTTGACGCAGAAAAAATGGAAATAATGCGTCGGCACGGCGTAGAACGGATCAGTTTTGGTGTACAAACCTTCGATACCCAATTACGGCAAAAGCTCGGGCGGATTGCTCCCCAAGAGGAGGTCATTGCGCGGTTGAAAGAGGCACGCGCAATGGGATTTTGGGTTTCCGTTGACCTTATCTCCAATCTACCGGGTCAGAGCTTCGATGATTGGCAGCGTGATATTGATATTTGTCTTGAACTTGAGCTTGACGGAATTGAGGTTTACTCTCTTATACTGATGGATGGAACACCGTTGGCAGCGGAGATTGCTGCTGGGAAGCGCTCCGCTCCCTCTGACCTCCGTAAAGAGATCGATATGTATCGACTAGGGATGGAGACGTTCCTTAAGCATGGCTATCTCCAAGTAGGTCTCTTCCATTTCAGCAAACCGGGTACTGAACGGAAGTTATACAT
>CAZORT010000031.1:0-9250 GCA_964582575.1 uncultured Thermotogae bacterium | reverse complement strand
TAAGGAGCAGGTAATTGTAAATATTAAATGAGTATCATTGTCAAGAATGTAACGTTAGTTGATGGATTAGTAGTCAAAGAGGCCGGCGATATTTATATTAAAGATGGTCTTATCACGAGCATCTTACCTGCAACCTTAAATTCTGATAATATAGAAAAATCAAATGGAGTTCAAATCATTGACGGGAGAGGAAAACTGGCCTTCCCGGGATTTGTCAATGCTCATACCCATCTGTCAATGGTTCTCTTTCGCGGATTGGCTGATGATTTGCCACTTAAAACATGGTTAGAGCAAAAAATTTGGCCGATTGAGAAGAACCTTAACCCGCAGGATGTATATTGGTTTGCGCTGCTGGGAATAGCTGAAATGATCCGTTCTGGCACGACGGCATTTGCTGATATGTACTTTTATATGAATGAAGTGGCGCGCGCAGTGGCAGAGAGTGGAATGCGCGCTTTGCTCGCTTACGGAATTATCGCGGGAAAGACAAATGATCATGGCCGAAGAGAGATTAAAACCGCACGTAACTTGGTCGCAGATTGGCGTGGTAAAGCTAATGGAAGGATCGATGTTGCGCTCGCTCCTCATGCTCCATATACTTGTGGTCAGGATATATTAGAAAAAACGCGTGATATAGCAATCTCAGCCGGAGTGATGGTTCATACTCATCTTAGTGAAACAATAACTGAGGTTGAATCTTCTTATGCTAAGTTAGGAATGAGTCCGGTTAAATATTTAGCATCGCTTGATCTCTTTTCAGCTCCTACCATTGCTGCTCACTGCGTCCATGTAAATGAAGAGGATATTGATCTTCTTGCGGAGCATAATGTAATGGTTGTTCATAACCCAACGAGTAACGCCAAACTTGCTTCGGGGATCGCTCCGGTGGCACAGATGAAGTCTGCCGGTATTACCGTGGCACTGGGCACTGATGGCGCAGCGTCCAACAATAACCTTGATATGTTGGAAGAGATGCGGTTGGCCACGTTACTGCAGAAAGTTGCAACGAAGGATCCAACAACGATACCAGCAATCGAGGCATTCCGTATGGCGACGTGTGATGGAGCTGCGGCAATCGGGCTTGGTAAGTCAATAGGAACATTGACGATAGGGAAGAAGGCAGATATAGTGCTCATGGATATTGATAAAGTTAATATGCTGCCATCTTACGATTATATCTCTGATCTGGTCTATGCAGCCAATTCGCAAGCTATCACGGATGTAATTGTAGATGGGCAAATACTTATGGAACAAGGTAATCTTACCACAATAGATGAAGAACGTGTTAAAGCTAAGGCAAGGGAACTCTCTGTGCGATATAGAAAATGACAAATAAACATTACAACTATCTCTTTTCTTTGAAAAATCTTTAGTTCCCCGAAGAGGAGAGAATAGTTTATAGTAGCAAAAATACAATTAGGAGTTGGTATAAATGACTATCGGATGTGAAGAGAAACAACAGATTATAGTTGACTATGGGAAAAACAAAGCAGATACTGGGTCTACACAGGTCCAAATAGCGCTATTAACGGCGCGAATCAAAGAATTGACCGAACATTTAATTGAACATAAAAAAGACTTTAGCGCACAGCGGGGAATACGTAAATTAGTCGGACAACGCCGCCGATTACTTATTTATTTAAAACGGAAGAATTTTGAAGAATATAAAAAAATAACTGCGGCAACAGGAATACGAGGAGTTTAAGAATTATGTATATGCAAGATAGTATGTTCCTTAACGGCAAGAAGATTACATTAGAAACAGGTGAGATAGCTCGACAGGCAGATGGGGCTGTTGTGGTAACGTACGGAGAGACAACAGTTTTAGCAACGGTAACAACGCAAAAGAATAAATCGAATTTTGACTATTTCCCTCTCCGTGTCGATTATGAAGAACGGTTTTATGCGAGTGGGAAGATTCCGGGAGGGTTTTTTAAGCGTGAAGGAAGACCGAGCGAAGCAGCTATCTTAATCGCACGGATGATCGATCGCGCTATACGGCCATTATTCCCTGTTGGGTACGATGATGAAGTGCAAGTAGTTCTTACGGTACTATCGGCGGAGCACGATTGCTCTCCTGCTCTGACAGGAATGCTGGGGGCCTCTGCCGCATTGATGATCTCCAAGGCGCCGTTTGCCGGACCGATTGCAGCAGTGCAAATCGGCCGTAGTGAAGGGAGACTGGTGGTCAATCCTGATGGCGAGACTCAAGGAGAGAGCGGAGTCAGTATAACGGTTGCAGGAACACGCCAAACCGTTATTATGGTTGAAGGGAGTATGGATGAACTCTCAGAAAGTGAAGTCGTAGAAGCGATTGCACTTGCCCATAACACGATTAAAGAGCTGATTGCTATTCAAGATCGATTTACCCAACCCCTTGTAAGGTTACGTACCGTGCCAGCCTCTGTTAAAGGAGAGGGACAATCGCCGGCAACAGAACTTGATTCACTGCGCAAACAAGTTAAAGACCTTATCTGGAACAAACTTCCTACTCTTAAGCAAAAAGTTAGCAAACAAGAAAGGAAAGAGATGGAAGAGGCGCTGCGCGCAGAGGTGATCGCTGCCATTGTCCAAGGATTACCAACAGAGCAAGAAGCGGAACTGACTACCCAAGTCTCCTCTCTGTTCGAGGATATCTACAAAGAATTTGCGCGTAAAACGATTATTGAGACCGGTGAACGGATGGATGGTCGAGCATTAGATGAATTGCGACCGATTACCTGTAAAGTGGGGATACTATCGCGAGTCCACGGATCAGCCCTCTTTACTCGTGGTGAGACACAAAGCCTTGCCACAATTACGCTGGGAACGACGCGATCTGATGAACAACTGATCGATCAAATGATGTTTACAGGTCGTAAACGATTCATGCTCCACTACAACTTCCCTCCCTATTCTGTCGGAGAGGTAGGAAAGATGGACTCTCCTGGCCGACGGTCAATTGGACATGGCTATTTAGCAGAAGGAGCGCTATTAACTGTTTTACCGACTGAGGAAGAGTTTCCCTACACCATCCGTCTCGTTTCAGAGATATTGGAGTCTAATGGTTCTTCTTCAATGGCAACGATCTGTAGTGGATCGCTGGCGTTAATGGACGCTGGAGTGCCGATTAAAAAGCCGGTCGCTGGAGTAGCAATGGGAATGATCCAAGATCAGGATAGCGATCGTTACGTAATCCTCACCGATATACTGGGGATGGAAGATCACTTTGGCGACATGGATTTCAAAGTGGCCGGAACAGAGGACGGCATCACCGCGTTTCAACTTGATGTTAAAACAGGTGGAATTACAGCAGAAATCTTAGAAAAGACGTTAGATCGAGCCAGAGATGCGCGACTCGTTATTCTAAAGGAGATGGCAAAAGTGCTCTCTATCCCACGGACCACCCTCTCCCCTTATGCTCCCCGGTTAGAGACGATCACCATTTCGCCTGACAAAATCGGCGTTGTGATCGGTCCGGGTGGAAAGATGATCCGCCTGATTAGCGAAGAGACAGGTGCAGAGATCGATATTGACGACAGTGGGGTAGTGAAAATCTCTGCTGCTGATGCAGCGGCAGTAGCAGCTGCGAAAGAATATATCAAAGACCTTACTACAGAGTTAGAACAAGGCATGCGGATGAAGGTTAAAGTTACTCGTCTTGTTGACTTCGGTGCTTTCGTACAATTGAAACCCGGTACGGAAGGACTGGTACATATCTCTAATCTTGCGGATGGATTTGTCGATAAAGTAAGTGATATTGTTAGCCCAGGTGATGAAATCATGATCGAAGTTATCGGTGTCGATAGAATGGGACGTCCTGACTTGCGACGTATCGATTATGAAGCGTCACCAGAGAAAGGTAGGAAAAAAGCGGGTGCGGTAAAGGTCGAAGTTAAAGTAGGAGATATTATTGAAGGTACGGTCAGTAATATTGTTGACTACGGAGCTTTCGTTGAGTTAACTCCAGAAGTGACCGGCTTGATTCACATCTCTGCTCTATCGGATAGGTATGTCAAACGGGTGAAAGATATCGTGCAAATTGGCGATAAAGTCACTGTTGAAGTGGTAGATATCGATGAACGCGGTCGGTATAAGTTGCATCGCGTCTTTCCGAGCAGTGAAGAAAAGACTAATTCTAAAAAAGAAGCTAATCTGCTTGAGGAGCGCTGGTGATTAAGAGCCTTTACCCTGGTGTCTCTACCGCAGTATTGGAGAATGGAATGCGCGTAATGACCGAAGTGATACCGACTGCTAAATCGGTATCACTCGGGGTATGGATCAGAGCTGGTAGTCGCGATGACCCGCCTGCTCAGCAAGGGATGGCTCATTTTATCGAACACCTTCTCTTTAAAGGTACGGAGAAATACGATGCTCTTGCTATTTCACGTGCCATTGATTCAATTGGTGGGTTTATCAATGGATCGACAGCAAAAGAATATACTTGCTACTGGGCCGATATCCCTGCCGACGGTCTTGATCTTGCAGTTGATCTCTTAATTGAGATAGTCAAGAACCCTCTGTTTGACAGCGAGGAGATAGAACGCGAACGGAGAGTGGTATTAGAAGAGATTAATGGGATGAATGATGATCCGCAACAAGTGGCGTTCAATCTTTTTTCCGCTGGATTATGGTGCAAGCAGCATTCACTATCTTTCCCTATTTTAGGATCGTGCGCGTCGATAGCTCATATCGATCGTGAGGCAATAGTAAATTTCTACCAACGACTATATTCACCTAACAATATAGTTATCACAGCCTGCGGTGCGCTTAATCAGAACCGATTTATTGAGCGAGTTGCTCAGCAATTTAATGGTATTAAGAATAATACAATCAGTTGTACCCGCAACCCACCACAGATAAGGACAGACCATGACCGACATCGTCGTGAGACAACACAAAGTCATATTTATATTGCATTTCCTGGACTCTCAGTCGACGACCGGGATATGTTTGCTTTAGATGCGTTGATCACAGTGTTCGGTAGTGGTATGAGTTCTCGTCTGTTCCGTATCATTCGCGAAGAGAGAGCAATAGCCTATGATGTGGGTAGTTTTATGAACCTTTATTCTGACGGTGGCGCCGTTGTAACTTATGCTGCCCTCCCCCCGCAGAAGGTTGATGAAACAATAAATATTATCCTTGCAGAGATAGAACAGTTGTGCAAAGAGGGAATCTCCGCGCAAGAACTACAATTAGCAAAGAGAAAACTTATTGGGAACTTCATCCTCAGTTTAGAGATTCATTCTAACCGGATGGCACGGCTGGGGGCGAGAGCATGTATTAATAATAAGATCCTCTCTCCAAAACAAGTGATTGATAAACTGGAAAATTTGACACTTACTGATATCAGACAGGTGATTGATCGAGTGATCGATCCGAATCAGAAAACTCTGTTGGAGAAGATCAATCTGACAGTCGTTGGGCCTTAATTGCGGTCAAAAAAATATAAAACCAAGGTGATATTTGATGTTAACTGCTATCTATCCGGGAAGCTTTGATCCGATAACCTATGGCCATCTCGATATTGTATTGCGGGCAAAGAAGCTCTTTGATCGGGTTATTATCGCGATAGTGGAAAATCCCAATAAAAAACCGTTCTTTACAGCGTTGCAGAGGCAGCAGATCACCTGTAATGCCCTTGCGGAAGTAGGAATAGAGAATGTAGAGGTGATTATTTACGCTGGTCTGCTCATTGAGTGCGCTAAGATGTACGAAGCAGATGCAATTGTCCGAGGATTACGCGCTAATTCTGATTTTGAATACGAGTTTCAAATGGCACTGGCAAACCGCACGTTAAACTCTGGCATCGAGAGCGTCTTCTTCATGACAGCAGGGAAATACTCATTCCTCTCCTCAGGGATCGTCAAAGAGATTCACCGCTACAATGGTGTGATCAAACCATTTGTTCCCGCTTCAGTAGAGCGCGCATTAGAGCAACAGAAAAGAGAATCATAATCGAGGCAGCAGATTTTACTGATTACGAGAGAGCTAAATTATCACTTTTACTCCTCTGCGGCGTAATTTTTCGATATCACGCATATTTTGCGAACCAGGTCTTAAATCGAGCGGATTGTTCTGCAAGAAGATTATATCGCCAGTGCCCAACCCAGGATTCGCTACCAGAGGAGATAAATCAGTTATCTGGTTATTAAATAAGAGGAGTCGATCCAGGTTGATAAGATATTCTATTCCTCTAAGATCGCTAATTTCCGCCTTTACTCCCACCAACCGGGTGATTCCGATAAGATCAAAGCGGAAGATCGGGCCGGTGAGTCTGTCGATAGTCCATCGGATAATCCTTTCCAGGTTTGGATCAGGAAAGATTACCATATCTTGCTGATAGAGAACAGGCGATTTAAACTTGACGATCCGCTCATATTGATGTTGCCGATCATAATAACGAATCAGCAAGAGACCAAATTTCTCAGCTGTAATAGTATAAACAGAAATATCGGGAGGGACTATCGGAAGGCCCCAGAAGGCGAAATACCCATTTAAATCCGTTTGCGTAGCTCTTATTTGTGGTGTATGAGAACCAAAGCGCAATGGTCCATTGATCGTTATCGTGACGTTTGCCAAACCCTGCCCTCGAGAAGTGACACGACCGGAGATATCTGGGTCACGTCCTCCATTTCCTACTCGCCAAGCTGTAGGCGCCTTCCCCCATCCAAGATAAGGGGCGCCGCCAGCAGACTGAAAATCGGGTGTGCCGGGCTGAAGGTGCGATAAATTCTCCTTTACTACCTGTTTGCCGCTGATATGGATCACATATCCTCTTCCGATATGAATTCCTACATGACCAGCAAAGCCATTAGAACGGTGACGGCCCCAGAATACCAACGCGCCGATAGGTGCCCGTGCCGGCGATGTGCGGTGAATTGTTAAGATATCTGCCAGACAAGCAGCAGTACGCCAACCAGCTTGCTGTTGATCATAGGCATTGGCGACAAAGCGTAGACATCCCCACCACCAACCAGTGGCGCCTACCCTTGCTCTTGCCCACGTTACTGCTGCGATCGGCTGAGAAGTTAGCGATCTATCGGTAAAAGGCTTCACAACAGGAGATGTAGAGATACTCTGCATGATCACTTGTTCTTGCAGTTCGTTCGTGGAGAGCGCTGCATTATTCGCAACTGGTGAGACTGAACCAGCGTTCGCCGTTAGGAATATTACGGCGAGAGGTGCAGGGGCTATCTGCTGAAAATTACTAAGAAAAACAAGGACGAGTACAGGCAGCAGAATAACTAAGACAAATTTATAATATCGCACGGTTCTTGGCTCCTTATGATATTATATCTTACATTCCTCATCTTCTCACAATCTTTAGCAAATAATTTCTGTGTAACTACTTTAGGGATAACAGACCCACAGATAAATTCTTCAGGAATCTGGTCTTGAGATGATATTATGGTTTGGGTTAAGATTGAGTAAGACGAACATGGCTAAAGATCAATTACACCACAAAAACATAGGTAACGACAAAGAACCGGTCGATTTTGTCCGTCAAATAATCACCGATGATCAGGCAGCGGGAAAACACAACGGACGCGTCTACACCAGATGGCCGCCGGAACCGAATGGGTATATCCATATCGGCCATGCCAAGACCGCTTTGCTGAACTACTGGATCGCGAAGGAATTTGGTGGAAAATTCAATCTCCGCTTCGATGACACCAACCCAGAGCAAGAGAGCATCGAATATGTTGAATCGATCATTGAAGATCTCCGCTGGCTTGGCGTTGACTGGGAAGAGAGACTCTATTACGCCTCTGATTACTTTGAACAACTCTACGAATGGGCCGAAAAGCTCATCAAAATTGGAAAAGCATACGTATGTGATTTGAACTCTGAAGAGATTAGCCAATATCGCGGCAAAGCGATCCAGGATGGAGATAAGATCATCACTCCCCCAGGGAAGGATAGTCCATATCGTACCCGCTCCGTGGAAGAGAACTTAGATCTTTTCCGTCGTATGCGCGCCGGAGAATTTCCAGACGGATCAAAGACCCTACGCGCTAAGATCGACATGGCCCATTCCAATTTGAATATGCGTGATCCGGTCATGTACCGCATCTTACGGGCCACTCACCATCATACTGGCGATCAATGGTCTATCTATCCGACCTACGACTGGACACACGGCCAGTCGGATTCACTTGAAGAGATCACTCATTCCATCTGTACACTCGAGTTTGAAAATCACCGGCCACTCTATGACTGGTTTCTTAAGCAGCTTGAAATCTTCCATCCTCAACAGATCGAAGTGGCGCGAATGAACCTTAGTTATACCGTTCTCAGTAAACGTAAACTCCTCCAATTGGTAAAGGAAGGCTGTATAGACAGTTGGGATGACCCCCGCATGCCGACTCTTTCCGCGCTGCGACGGCGCGGATATACCCCAGCAGCAATCCACGATTTTGTAAGACGGATCGGCGTAACAAAATCAGAGAGTATCGTCGACATTGCATTTCTCGAACATTGTTTACGTCAAGATTTAAACAGAGATGCACCACGGGTAATGGGAGTTCTCTCCCCGCTAAAGGTTGTAATCACCAACTATCCGGATGACCAAGTCGAGTATCTTACAGCGATCAATAATCCCGAAGATGCAGCTGCCGGAACGCGCGAGGTACCTTTTTCTAAGGTTCTCTATATCGAACAAGCAGACTTTATGGAAGATCCTCCAAAGAGATTCTATCGTCTTGCGCCAGGTAGGGAAGTACGGCTGCGTTATGCATATTTCATTACCTGTACTGGTGTAATAAAAGATGGACAGGGCAAAATTAAAGAGATTCATTGCACCTATGACCCAGCGACACGCGGCGGAAATGCCCCTGATGGACGACGAGTTCAAGGGACGATCCATTGGGTTTCCGCACAGCATGCAATTGACGGAGAAGTACGATTGTATGAGCATCTATTCAAACAAGAGAACCCGATGCAGGTCTCTGCAGGCGAGGATTGGTTGGAGAATCTAAACCCTAACTCACGCATTATCCTCACTGGCTGCAAACTTGAACCGAGCCTCGCCAACGCCAAAGCTGGTGACCGGTTTCAATTTGAACGTACAGGCTACTTCTGTGTTGATTCAGTGGACTCAGAGGCAGGAAAGCCTGTTTTCAATCGGACTGTTACGCTGCGCGACACCTGGGAAAAAATTAGACAAAAAGAGCAGGATAAAGAATAAGTGCAAGCGAGCCGGTCTTGGTCAGACTATAATGGATGGGAGTTTTTCCGTATAAGGTAGCCCGATAATGAACATACCTTA
>CAZORT010000030.1:0-9275 GCA_964582575.1 uncultured Thermotogae bacterium | reverse complement strand
GCGAAGGATCTTATAGCGCTCAGGGCAGGCTCCGGGAGAAATCCTTAGACTTCTCAGTTGTGAAGGCTCCTTCGAAATAAGAGAGTATCGTTGACATGGCATTATTCTCTTTGTCTCTTTGTGGCCATAACAAAGAACGATGAATAACAGCAGACCTTCTACAGCGGATCAATGTCAATTTGAAGTCCAGATACCGCGTGCAGTAGAGCGGCAGCAGCCTTACCGACTAACACGGCAGTCGTCCCCTTAATCAATAAATATTCCTCTTCTTTTACCCCCGGGATCTTCGTTGGGCCGAGCAACTCAACGGCGAATGGAGTAAGTATCTCCTTAATTGCTTTGACCTTCTTCTGTCGTTCTCCTTGATCGGTAAAAGTTATTTTAACTAAGAAAGAGAACGGAGGGTAAAAAAATTGCTTCCGATAGTTAATCTCTTCGTGGTAGAAACCATCGTAATTACCATCAACAAAATACTGGATTGCGTATTGGTCGGGAAAATAAGTTTGAATAATGATTTTGCCCCGCTCAATCTGTGAGGCTGAGTTGACTAACAGTTGAAATGTCCGCTCAGCAGCGCGAAAGTCAGGCCGACCAAGGAATGTATCTGCGGAAATAACTCCAACAAGACCGAGCTGTGCCCATTGCGGCCCTTTGGCAATTATCTGTGTGCCAATCATAATATCGCTATCGTTTCGCTCCAAAGAGAGTTCCATCTCTTCTTTTCTCATCGTATCAGTATCGATCCGCATTGTTGCAGCAGCGGGGAAGAGACGGTTTACTTCTGCTTCTACGCGTTCTGTTCCAGCGCCAAGAAAGCGTAGCGCTCGCGAATGGCACTGAGAACACCTCATCCCCTGGTATACATTATTACACAGATGGCAGAGAAGCTGAGAAGCGGTGAAATGATAGACAAGATTGATTCCGCATTGCGGGCAGCGCAGGCTTTGACCACACTCTTTGCAGAGAACGACGGAAAAATATCCTCGTCGATTGACGATAAGAAGAACTTTCTTGCCGCAGAAGAGAGTTTCGGCAATTGCATGGCGTAATTGCGGACTGATGCAGAGATCATTCTTTTTAACTCGTTTTAGATTGATCACCTCTATCTGTACATCGCTCTTTCTCTCTGGCTGCTTCAGACAAATGAGTTCAATTGCCTCTGTATGTGCGGCATAGAATGTCTCCAGCGATGGGGCGGCCGATCCGAGGAGTAGTAGTTGCGGTTGGTTATTGCGGCGCGCAATCTCACCCTTCATCTTTGCTGCTTCCCGTGCATGGTAATAAGGGAGCATCTCTCGTTGTTTATAACTTGCATCCTGTTCCTCATCAATGATGATTAGCTTAAGATGCGTAATAGGGAGAAAGATAGCGGAACGTGTTCCAATGATGATCTGAGAATCACTGCTGCGCACCTTGTTCCATATCCGGCCACGTTCTCCTTCTGATAGACCTCCATGATAAATCTCAACGATTCCTCCCCATTGAGCATGAAAATCACGGGCGAGTTGTGCCAGCAAAAAACGCTCCGGAACAAGGATAAGAACACTCTCTCCTCCCTTTATCACCTCGTTTACTACATGGTGGTAAATCGTTTGTCGTTCTCTTCCATGTAGTAATACAGTCCCTCCATCTGTAAACTTAGCGCAGATATGATTGACTGCGGCAGCATTATCAGCCGACAAAAGCGGTAATGATTTCCGGCTCTGTGCCACTGGTTGAACCTCTTTGATCAGACCCTTCTCTTGTAGACGGATCAACTGCGAACGTACTGTTCCGAGCTGACAACGTAATTCAGCTTCTGAGATCATTGGAGCTGATATAGAGGAGATCACCTGTAATAGTGCCGCCTGTCGCGGGGCCTGGCGTTGCAGTTTATCGATCAACAACGTTGCTTCTGTGATTCCGACCGTTGCTCGGTAATAACGCTTTACGCTCTCTGTGGCCCGTTGTGGTAGTGAACGGTTAATCACGATTCCAAGTGGAGCAAGGTAATGATCACTCAGTTGCCGACAAAATTCGACATCGGTCGTGGTATATGCTGGGCTCTCTGCTACAGCGAGAAGCGGTTCTAAATCACTGCCCACAATACTCTGTGCTGCAGTAGCAATAACTACTCCCCATCTTTCACGGTTACGCAGTAGCACTTTAACACGTTTCCCGATTATCGCTGTATCTTGCAGTGAATCAGGGATAATAAAATCAAACTCTTGATAGACCGGAATTGGCAGCGCAACCTTAGCTATCATCGGCCTTTCTCCATTGAACTTAACTCCAGTATTACCAGTAACTGTTCTTCCGTTTATTTGATTTAGAGATTACACGACATTTATCTGCGTAATGCAACTTTGTCCGATGACCGTTGTATCTGTTCTTACCCACTACAGGGAATAAAAAGAAAGGTGGATTAAATAACCAGAGCTAACAGAACGGCGTTGAATCTTGGTAAGTCTATTCACCGTTAATTTAGGTCTCTGATCTCTTGACTACCAACTCTTTTTGCGGCACTATATTCTGATGAAACATACGCGTAAAACAATATTGATCTTTACTATACTGGGAATCAGCCTATTGGCAGCAGTATTATATATTGTCGGGCCAAGGGCAATCTTATCGAGTATAGCGGCGTTAGGCCTGTGGGGAGCGCTAGTATTTCTAATCCAGTCTGGTCTCATTTTTATTTGCACTACATTGGGTTGGTACGTTCTCCTACGCGCTTATGGGGGGAAATGTCCGCTTAGGAGTGTCTTCGGAGCGATGGCTGCCTCCCATACTGTGAGTTATTTGACTCCTTTCCTCTATGTCGGCGGCGAACCGGTCCGTGCTGCATTAGTGGCGCGCTGGTTTTCAGCGCAAAGTCATGTGGTAATTGCTACCATCGCCATCGAACGATTGTTAGTAATGACAAGCAGCGGCGTAATTATATTTATTGGGAGTGTCGTTGGGTTACAAAGCGATATGCCGTTTGCTCTGCGCTGGATCCTCTTTGCCTGTGCTGCTATTGTTCTTCTTGCCACACTCCTCCTGATAGTGGGAATTATCAAAGAGCAGCGCGGATTATCAGTGACTTTTCGCTATATCCAACGATTCCTTCCGCAACGAGAGTGGATACAAAGGATGGATGATGCTCTTGTCCGTGTGGAGACAGAGATACATCATGCACTGACCAATCATCTCCGCGGAACAGTAATCGCAGCGTTTCTCTGCACTGCAGCAGTTCTGCTAAGTGCAATGTTACCATTCGTCTTCTTATATTTTGCATACGGCCGGATCTTATCATTGGGAGAGATCTCTCTTTTCTTTGCGCTCCATACGCTCTTTGGAGCCATCTTCTGGATCACTCCCGGCGGGATTGGGATAGCTGAGGCGTTCTTTGTCGGTATTTTCCATCTTATGGGGCTCCCACCTGAGGGAGCTGTTGCTTTCTCTTTTGCTCTCCATTTTTTCGCCGTGATCATCATCACCAATGGATTTGCTTATATTGCCCACCGGGGGATGAGTTGGTTGGGCATAGTATGGCATAAGAGAAAAAAGTTACATCCGAGTTGGAAAAAGAGCGAGAGGATCAAGGATCAACATGAAAGACGAACTGGCACGACAGATTTACATATCGATTGATAGAGGAATTTTCTCTTATCTGCTCTGTTGTAACGACGGGCAATAAGGGGTATACTTTATCTCTGATGACAATAGAGACTGACCGTCAGCTTCTCATCTTTGATCTGGATGGAACGCTATACAATACTGAGACCTCGTTTATTCCGGCTATGAATGCAGTTTTTCGTGACTATGGCCTCCCTGTACCAGATAAGGCGACACTCCTCTCGTTTGTCGGTGAACCATTTGATATTTTCTTACAATGGTTGGAGAAAGTAGGTGTTCCGATCATTGAGCCAGGAGTAATTGATGCGATAATTGCAACAGAGCTGCGCATGGTGCGTAAGCAGGGGAGACTCTATCCCGATGTTAAAGAGACCCTTATCCACTTGCGTAATTCTGGTTACATTCTTGTACTGTGTACAAACGCAACAGAGGACTATGGCCAGGCAGTAATTCACGCATGCGGAATCGAAAAGCTGTTCCATCACCTCTGTTTCCGCTCTGCATCGGATAAAGACAAAGCAGGGATGGTCGCAGCGCTGCTGAGTAGGATTCCACACAGATGCGCGTATATGATCGGTGACCGCTACCATGATTTTCAAGCTGGAAGAGAGAATGGTTGCAGAGTAATTGGTGCTGCTTACGGCTACGCCCGCCCCGGGGAGCTTGACAAAGCCGAAGAAACAATAGCATCTCTACGCTTTCTTATTCCTCTGGTCAACGGCTGATCAATTCCTATCTTTACTGTAACTGCACTGCGATTAAGACCGCTATTGCGGAACGTCGCGGGTTGTCGATGCAAAAGGCCTGTTCGTCATCCGCATAAATTCGATAGCAAACCCTATGCACCTCCTCTTTCACGTCCTTGATTAGGAGGCCAACGATACGATTTAGCAGGTCATATGAGCTTTTACAGACAAGTGATGCACAACCTTGACATAGGAATCCTTCTCAGTTAATATATTAGCAGACAAGCACCGTGAGTGCTAAAATAACTTGAATGAGATAATTATGGAAGAGCGACAAAACTTAATCTTAAAAGCAATTATTGACCATTACGTCAAGAAGCAAGAGCCGGTATCTTCACGGACACTGCTGCAAAATTATACTTTATTGGTCAGTTCCGCTACCGTGCGTAACGATATGAATGAGCTAGAAGAGAAGGGTTATATTAAGAAGGCTTATCCATCTGCTGGACGAACTCCAACGGCTAAGGGATATCGGTTCTTTGTAAACTGGTTATTAGAACTCGCTGAGGTGATCCAACAAAATTCCTTTCAGGTCATTGAATCTTATCAGCTGAAATGCTTTGATATCGATGACTTATTGCAGCATACCGCATTGCTGCTCGCTAATGCAACAGAGGTAGTAGGGTTTGTTATTCCCCCGCAGCTTGAGAAGACTAAATTTGATTATGTGACTATTACTGCTCAGCGCCCGCAGGTGGCATTAGTGGTGATAGTCTCTGATCTGGGGATCATTGAAAGTGGGATTATACAATTGGAAGAAGACCTGTCAATCGATGAGATCGATGAAGCTACTGCTGAAATCAACTACAATTTTCATGGAATGAAGTTAGAAGATTTGCGAACTTTGGCCGATAACCAAGATCGTGAGGGGTGGCATAAGAAAGCAGTAAATAGCATATTGATCAGTTTGGGGAATTTGCTGAAACGGAAACTACATCGCCATATTTACTGTGAAGGTATCTATAGTATAGTGAAGAAAGCTGAAGGTATTGCTACTGCAGAATCATTACGTAACCTGATCGGATTAATTGAATCGATCGATGATGAAAACTCGTTTATTGAAGCGATTACTAATCTGCGGCAAGGGCAGACAGGGATTGTCGCATCTATCGGTGATTATCCGTTCGCTAATATCAGTGATTATGCGATTATAACAGCTGATTATGGGTCACATACCGGAATTTTAGGAACTATTGGGCCATTATGGATGGATTATGCAAAAGCAGTCTCTGCCACCAATTATTTCGCGCAGCGCTTGAAAGGAGTATTGACCCCAACTTAAATAAATGGATGATCAACAGCATAGAGATTATGAATTGATTTTCCTTGATCTGCTTAATGGCGAAATTTCTTTTTATTAAACTAGGGAGGGATAAATGGAGATAAAAGTTAATCAAGAACAAGAAGTTGACGAAAAGAATCTTGAGGATGTACCTATTCCAAATGAACAAGATCAACTTGCTAAAAAAGAGGAAGAACAAAAAGAGTTAGTCGCTCGGATAAAGCGACTTCAGGCTGATTTTGAAAATTATAAGAAACGGACGGCAAAAGAGATACTCGCTCTTGAAGAGAGAGTCTCTGACTGGGAAATTCTCTCTTTTCTTCCGGTATACGATAACATGAAGCGAGCTTTTACTGCTTTTGATGGCAATGAAGATTCCAAAACATTCATTGAGGGGATGAAAAAGATATTTGTCCAGTTTGATGATATATTGAGACAGAAAGCGATTACCCCAATTGGAGCGGTCGGGAATATCTTTGACCCTGCACGCCATGACGCACTACTGATAGTTCCCACAGAAAAAGAGGATAAGATTATTTTGGAGGAATTTGAACAGGGATACTATAGATCTGGTCGTGTGATCAGGCCGAGCAAGGTGAAAGTTGGCAAACAACAGATGGAGGATGATAAATAATGAGCGAAAAGATAATCGGAATAGATCTTGGTACTACCAATTCATGTGTAGCAGTAGTTGAGGGCGGTGATGCCGTGGTAATTAACAACGCTGAAGGTGAACGTGTCACCCCTTCAGTCGTTGCGTTTACTGACAACAATGAGCGGTTAGTGGGAAGGTTAGCTAAACGGCAAGCAATCACCAATCCACTCCATACTATTGCTTCAATCAAACGAAAGATGGGGACAGACTATCGAGTCAAAATTAAACACGATGGCAAGGTTGATCAGTATTCACCAGAGCAGATTTCAGCGATGATTCTCCAGAAAGTAAAGCAGGATGCGGAAGCACATCTGGGAAGAAAGATAACCAAAGCAGTGATCACTGTCCCTGCTTACTTTAATGATGCGCAACGACAGGCGACAAAGGACGCTGGCAAGATCGCCGGCTTGGAGGTACAGCGGATCATCAATGAACCGACTGCTGCGTCCCTTGCCTACGGTCTGGATAAGAAAGGAGAACAGACTATCCTCGTTTACGACCTCGGAGGAGGAACTTTCGATGTCTCCATTCTGGAGATCGGTGAGGGAGTATTCGAAGTATTGGCTACTGATGGTGATACACAATTAGGTGGAGATGACTTTGACGAGCGGATCATCAATTGGCTTGCTGATGAATTCAAGAAGGATACTGGAATTGATTTGCGCAGTGATCCCAGTGCAAAGCAGCGGCTAAAAGATGCCGCAGAAGCCGCAAAGATGGAACTTTCATCCCGTATGGAGACAACGATTCATCTACCCTATATCACTGCCGATCAGACCGGTCCAAAACATCTGGAGAAACGTCTTACACGTGCCAAGTTAGAGCAAATGATCGATGATCTCCTTGAGCGGACGATCAATGTTGTGACGGCCACCCTTCAGGCTGCTAGTAAGGATGCTGCTGCAATCGATCAATTAGTTCTGGTAGGAGGATCTACTCGTATTCCAAAAGTGCATGCATTGTTGAAAAAGATAATTCCCACCAACAAGATCAATCAAGAGATCAACCCGGATGAGGTCGTTGCTTGCGGAGCAGCGATTCAGGGGGCAATATTGTCTGGCGAAGTCGATGAGTTAGTCCTGCTTGACGTAACTCCTTTGACGCTCTCGATTGAGACATTGGGCGGTATTGCTACTCCACTTATTGAACGGAACACAACGATTCCGACGGAGAAGACAAAGACATTCACCACAGCAGAAGATAATCAACCGAGTGTGGATATCCATGTTGTTCAGGGAGAGCGGAAGATGGCCGCTGATAACAAATCACTGGGGAAATTCCAGCTCTCGGGCATACCGCCTGCGCCGCGAGGAATTCCGCAGATCGATGTCACCTTCAATCTCGACACCGATGGAATACTTAATGTTACCGCACAGGATAAAGCGACAGCAAAGACTGCCTCAATTACGATCAAAGATAGCTCTCGTCTTTCCGATGCCGAAATCAAAAAGATGCAGCGCGAAGCAGAGGCACACGCTGCAGAGGATGAGCGCAAAGCTCAGGAAATCGAAATTCGGAATCAAGGCGATCAGCTTATTCACTCGGTGCAGAAGAGCTTAAATGAACTGGGCGAGAAAATATCGCAAAAGAAACGCGCCGAAATAGAAGAGAAAGTGCGTCATCTGCAAGGAAAATTATCTCAACAAGCACCAAGCGAAGAGATAAAACAAGCGATAGATGAACTGGCAGCGGCTTCGCATCAGCTTGCCGAAGAAGCATATGCCAAAAAAGCATCTAAAAAAGCAGAAAACGATGCTAAATCAGAATCTGATGAAAAAGAAGATGCGGAAAATCAGTACGTGGAAGCTGAACGGGAAGAATAATCTTTAACAAGTAACAGAAGTGACTAAACAAGATGATTATTACAAGATTTTAGGAGTAGACCGGGGTGCATCACAAGCAGAGATTAAACGTGCCTACCGACGGAAAGTAAAGCAATTTCACCCCGATATAAATCCGCAAGAAAAAAAGCAAGCGGAGAAAGAATTTACCCGGCTAACTGAAGCTTACGAGGTCATCTCTGATCCGGAGAAACGCGCTCAGTATGATCGATTCGGACATGCCGCACCTTTCCAACGCGTTAATTTTGGACCGACTGATTTTCAACGCAGCAGAGAGGTATTTAAAGATTTTGGATCTGGCGGCCATACGTTCGATGATATTTTCAACCTCTTTTTCCGTCAGGGAGGGACGACAGCAACGCGCCATGCCAGCCGGACACAACCAGGTGAAGATCTGGAATATCGACTCCGTATCTCGCTTGATGATGCTGCCTTCGGCGCTAAGATGAAGATTACCGTTCCTCGTTATGTCACTTGCGGACCATGCGCTGGTTCAGGGATGGAGACAGGATCTTCCGCGCGAGTCTGCTCTACTTGCAAAGGGGATGGTCAGGTGGAATATCGTCAACAATCACTGCTCGGCAGCTTCATAAATGTCCGAGAATGTCCGGAATGCAAAGGAACAGGAGAGATTATCGAGCGACCTTGTAACCGGTGCCATGGACAAGGACGAGTTAAGGAGCAAAGTAAGATTTCAATAACTGTTCCTCCTGGCGTTGATACAGGATCCCGGCTCCGATTGAGCAACCAAGGGAATGTCGGAGAGGCTAATGGCCCAACAGGAGACTTGTACATTATAATTGAACTTATTCCGCATAGTCAGTTTACTAAACATGGACTGGATATTCTGTATAAACTACCACTTCATTATAATCAAGTTGTGTTGGGAGATCAGATCAAAGTGCCGACTCTATGGGGAGAGGAAAAGATCGTTATTCCACCAGGAACTCCACTCAATAAGATATTCCGCCTGCGTGACAAAGGGTTCCCAGAATTGCACAATAGAAGACGAGGCGATCAACTGGTTACCATACAGATGGCCGTACCAACGAAGATAAGTGCAGAGCAGAAAGAGGCATTAAGAAAGTTCTCTTCTGACCTTCGCCGCCCAGAGGAGTATCTATCACGCGCGGAAAAAGACGATTAAGGGG
>CAZORT010000029.1:0-9512 GCA_964582575.1 uncultured Thermotogae bacterium | reverse complement strand
ACTATCGTTAGCTGCGAATTAAGCCTGAAAATCAGCATGCTCCAACATATCCGCTAAGCTCACTTCTTCACGTTTACGGGTAATTTCTACCAATCCAAGCGCAGTGGTATCAATATAATGAGCCGGCATGCGGTCTCTGTTCAGTCCTTCTTGTAATTGCGTAATTACTTTATTCATGTCACTTTCATTTGCGATATCGACAAAATCAACGATAATAATTCCACTGATTTTCCGCAGTTGGAGTTGACGGGGAATCTCTTTGGCAGCTTCTATGTTGACGTTTAGAATTGCTGCCTCTTGGTTACGATAGCGGATATCACCGCCGGTATTAACATCGATCGCTGTCAATGCTTCTGTCTCGTCGATCGTTAGATATCCTCCTCTTGCCAGGTCAACCCGGCGAGAAAAAGTCTGTTGAATCTGACGCTCCACATCATACATCTCAAATAGTGGTCTCTTCCCTTCATAGAGACGGATCTTATCCGCATACCCATTCATCTTCATATAAATAAGAAATTGGAGGATCTTGTCATAGAGTCGCGCAGAGTCAACGACTACTTCGCTAACGTCTGGCAGGAAGCGATCACGCAGGACACTTTGAATTAATCCCATCTCGCGATAAAGTAAGCGTGGTGCTGATCCGCTTGTTGCTGCCTCTTCAATTCCTTTCCAAGTACTGGTGAGAAATTGATAATCTTGTTCCAGATCGCTGCGATCTGCTTGTTGCGCTGCTGTGCGAATGATTAGTCCTTCGGAAGGTTGCTTGAGATCCTGCGCTATTTTACGCAATCGTCTCTCTTCTTTTTCATTTGCAATTCGGCGTGATACTCCTAGTCGATCCACATTCGGCAGGAAGACCCAAAATCGACCTGGTAGGCTGATCTTCGTTGTCCCTTGTGGGTTTTTCGTGCCGATCCCACCTCTCCGTACTTGAATGGTCAATGTTTCGCCGCGTCGTAATATTTTGTCGATCGAGACTGCACCATGTCGTGTCTTGATCTTTTTCTTATCCAGCATCGCCTGGCTAATTTCACTTTGTGAAAGGAAGAGGCTCTGCTTTTCGCCTATGTTGATGAAAGCCGATCCTAATCCAGGAAGGACATCTTCCACCCGTCCCAAGTAGATATTCCCAACGATCTTTTCCTGTGCTGGATGACCATAATATATTTCCATCAGCATCTTATCCTCGAGAATCGCCGCCCTGGTACGGCGATCCAGTTCATCATTTTTGTCGATTGATATCAGTATGGTAGTTGTTCTTTTGTTAATTTTTGCACCTTCTTTTGCTTGTTAAGTCTTGTTAATTTATTAATAAACGCTATATTATCACGCGGATCGATCAACTGAGAGGCTATCTCCAGCAGCGGTACAAGCATAAATTGCCGCTGATCCAGCCTTGGGTGCGGAATGATCAGATCCTCAGTAGAGATGATTACATTACCAAATAGGAGAATATCAATATCTATATTACGCGGACCAAATCGTAATCCTTGTTTACGTCCGAGGCGAAATTCGATCTCTTTGCAACAAGCGAGGAGAGCAAAAGGAGAAAGATCGGTCTTCACTTCGATAGCCGTGTTTAAAAACCAAGGTTGGTCTTCTCTCTCTACCGGCTCTGTCTGATACCACGAAGAACGGTTAATGATTTCTATCCCGCTTTCTACCAAGTTATTTTCAGCTTGGTGAATATTTGCGGCACGATCACCGACATTAGATCCTAAAGAAAGAAATACCCGTTCAGTCTCCATTTCGTTCTTTCACCAACTCCACTGCTGCGTTGCAGGCTATAGCAAGACCAGGAGGGTTGATCTTCATCACTCGCACTTTGATCCGTCTTGCTCGCTGGTACCGCATTAAGAGACTGTCAGCGATATCATTAGCGAATGACTCAATGAGCTGATATCTATTCATTCTATTTAATTCACAGACAGTCTCTGCTGCTATGCTATAATCAACTGTATCTTCCAGGCAGCCACTCGACAGGACTGCCACGAAATCACCTTCTATTTGGAGGTCAATCCTAAATCGATGCTTCTGCTGACGCTCTTCTGGTGTGTAGCCGTGAAACCCTGTTAATTCCAACCCTGTAAGGCTGATTTTCATCTCTGTTAAAACAGCCATAATTAGATGAATATTGTCATATTAGATTGTATCCCAAATCGCATCTTATTTCAGTACAATGAAAATTCGTCATCTTTTAGCTAAGAATTAGTGTTGACAGTGATTGCGGAGAGATCACCAATATTAAAGAACAGATCAGCCAGATTGGTCAGAAAAGCAAGCCGATTATATTGCTGTGCCTTATCATCGGTCATAACTAACACGTTATCGAAGAAACGATCGATCGGGTCTCGTAAATTGATGAGAGATCTGATTATTCCGCAATAATCTTTTTTCTCAATCAATCGCTTTATCTCTTCTTCTACCTTAAGGTATGCGCGCCACAACTCTTTCTCTTCTGCCTCGATGAACAATTGTGGATCAAATTCGCGCTCTTTATGTTTTCTTGTAATGTTTCTTACACGAGTAAAAGCGGTCACCAATGAGTCAAACTCCTCGTTATTACGCCAATGGACTAATGCTCTTCCTTTAGCGAATATACGATAAAAATTACCGTGATCCATTAAGCTGCTCTCCCCATTGCGCTTAGCCAAGATGCAATTGACGATATCAAAGGTTAGGCCATATTCATGCAGTAGAAGATGCGCCAAGCGGTCGGAAAGAAAATTAATAACAGAATCACGTTCACCCCGCTCAGTGATCGATGCATATATTTCATCTACATCAACGAGCAAGTTGAACAGGTCAATATCAATCTCTTGTTCCAATGCCAGCCGTATCATACCATTTGCTTGTCGTCTTATTCCGTAGGGATCACGAGAACCGGTCGGTTCTTTCCCAATTAATAGTGCGCAGATAACCGTATCGAGTTTATCAGCCAGACTGAGGACAGTGCCAATCTTACTTACTGGCAGATCATCTCCGCCAAATCGCGGTCGATAGTGATCTTCAATGGCACGAGCGACAGATTCTTTTTCCCCAGAGTATATGGCGTAAATTCTTCCCATCGTCCCTTGTAATACTGGAAACTCCCGCACTATTTTTGTGACAAGATCACTCTTACATAAGAAAGCAGCCCGGTCTATATCAGCCAAATCATTCTGCTCTGTCCGTTGCGCAATTTCACCTGCTAAGTAGCGAATTCGTTCTACCTTATCCCATAATGAACCGATCCGCTCCTCATAGATTACTCCTTGCAGCAGGTATGTCAATTTAGCCAAAGTCTGTTTGGTATCGTCGGCAAAGAAGAACTGTGAATCGCGTAATCGGGATTGCACAGCCTGCTCATAACCGGTTTTTATGATTCCAGAACTATCTTCTGGCCCATTACGGAATCCAAGAAAATATGCGGAAAATTTATCGTTATGGGTGAATGTAATGAATTTTCCTTCTTCGTGCAGTGTAGTTGAAATTACTTCCCGTGGCAAAGAGAGGAACTCTATTGGAAATTGTCCGAGGATCGCAGTCGGATACTCTGTGCTATAAACGATCTGCGAGATCAACTCAGTATTATCAATTGAAGTTAGTTTCAGCTTTTCTTCTACTGCGGCGATCGCCATCTGTACGCGTTGATATCGCTGTTGTGGATCGACGATCACTAGCTTCTCTGCCAATCTCTCTTCATATTCGCTGGCGCAGATTAACTCTATATCATTATCATTGGCAAACCGGTGTCCTTGCGTGCGGTTGGATGAGGTAAGTCCATTTGTGCCCACTGTAAAGGGAATGATCACTTCCCCGTACAGAGCAACGATCCATCGAATTGGACGGATAAATTCCAATCCTGATGAATCCCATCGCATCGATTTGTCAGCACGGAGAGAGATGATCAATTCAGGAAGGAGAGAGGGCAATACTTCTGGAGTTGCCAGTTGAGGCAAAGAACGGCGGAGAATAAGGTATTCTTTACCGTCTATCTCTTGTCGTGATAGATCTTTTACTCTCCTTCCATTGCTCGTTGCAAATCCGATCGCTGCCGCAGTCGGGTTATCATTAGTATCAAAGGCAACTGCTATTGGTGGTCCTTTGATCTCTTCTACCAGTTCACGTTGTACCCCTGATAGGTTGTAAATGATAAGTGCCAATCGCCGCGGAGTGGCTAAAACTTTGATCTGATCATAGACGAGTCTATTTTTTGTGAATAATTCAGTAGCTTTATTGCGTAATTGCTGCATCAAATCAGGGATTGCAGTTGCCGGCATCTCTTCTGTTCCAATCTCCAGCAGCAGATCAGCGTTCATCTTTCTCCAACATCATATAGCTTGTGGCGCAACATTTGGTTAATTTCCGGATGCGAGTGATATAACGTTCGCGTTCTGTGACGCTAATTGCTCCTCGTGCGTCAAGAACATTGAACAGATGTGAGCATTTGAGTGCATAGTCATAGGCAGGAAAGACCAGCCCTCTATCGCAGCTCTCCTGAGATTCTATTTCACAAGCAGCAAAGATTTCTTGGATCCTTTCTACTGATGCATGCTCAAAATTGTAAATAGAGAATTGCCGTTCCTTCTCCCACCACAATTCGCGATAGGTAATCTCTTTATTCCATTTAAGATCAAATGCATTATCTTTACCTTGCAGCAACATTGCAATCCGTTCCAATCCGTAAGTCAACTCCACCGATATTGGATCAAGTGAGATCCCCCCCATCTGCTGGAAATAGGTGAATTGGGTGATCTCCATCCCATCAAGCCATACTTGCCAACCGATTCCCCATGCAGCGAGTGTCGGTGACTCCCAGTCATCTTCTGCAAACTTTAGATCGTGCGCAGCAAGGGTAAAGCCGATCTCTTCTAAGCTTGTTAGATAGAGATCCTGAATCTTGGCCGGCGCTGGTTTAAGGATCACTTGGTATTGATGGTGGAGACCAAACTTGACCGGATTATCGCCGTACCGGCCGTCGGTCGGTCGACGACTCGGTTCTACATAGGCAATACGTAGTGGCTTTACAGAGAGAGCGCCAAAGAAAGTCGCCGGATTAAACGTTCCTGCACCAGTCTCCACATCATACGGATGAGCGAGCATACAGCCATGTTTCTTCCAGAAGGAATGCAAGGAAAGGACAATATCTTCAAAGTACATTTTACTTACGCTTCAGTCTGTTCTTGTTGCGTCATCTTTACAATGCAAGTAAAAGTCTGTTCATCACACACTGCAATATCAGCGAGCATCTTACGATTTAGCAGTATATTACATTCCTTAAGGCCATTGATCAGGTGTGAGTATGAAGTGCCGTTCTGCTTCGCTGCTGCACCAATGCGCATAATCCATAATCCTCGAAAATCGCGTTTTCGTCTACGACGATCAATATAGCTATGTGCAAGCGCTTTCATTACTGCTTGCTTGGCAATTCTTTTGCAAGTGCTTCTCTTCCCCTTAAATCCTTTAGCCAATGATAAAATCTTCTTTCGTCTTGCTGCCCCTTTTGTTCCTCGATGTACACGTGGCATTTTATTTATCTCCTATTAAATATATATAATGGCACAGAATTATAATTCGGAAAAGATGGTTTAGAGGTTACAGGTTGAAAACTTGGAAAAGAATAAGGGATTTATGGGAAGAAAGAGAGCGACGATGCCATCTTCCCTCGTTTTCTAAACCCTTTTCTTTATTCCTCCGAACCATGAACCTTCTCCCCTTAAACTCTTTCCGGACCATCTGCGTATGACCTATGAATTAATCATCCGTTTGATCGTTTTTGTTTGTGCAGTAGGTAAACTTTTGTCTCGCCGAGCCTGTCGCTTTGCTTTCCCTGTCTTTTTCACCAATTTATGATAATAACCGGAAACTTTATGCATCAACTTCCCGCTCTTTGTCGTCTTAAACCGCTTACTTACCCCTTTATGTGTTTTTTTCTTTCCCATCTTTCTCTCCCTGACTTCGCCGGCTTTGTTCTTTACCATCCAGTGGAACTAAAATCATTTGTAGTATTTTCCCCTTTATTTTTGGCATAGGACCAGTTTGGGCAATATCTTTCGTTCGCTCTATGATACGCTCCAGCAACTGTTGCCCCTGGTGAAGGTGAACGATTTCACGACCGCGAAAAAATACCGTTATTCGTACTTCTTCTCCTTTGAGAAGGAAATTACGCATCTTGTTGAGCTTAGTTTCAAAATCGTGAGCGCCAATTCTTATACTAAATTGTAACTCTTTCAGCGATTGCTTCTGTTGCAGTTTACGTTTCCGTTTCTCTTGTTGATACCTATACTTTCCATAATCAATGATCTTACAGACAACTGGATTAGCTGTTGTAGTAACTTCTACCAGATCCAGCCCCTTCTCTTTTGCAATAGCAAGTGCTTCGTCGGATGTCATCTCTCCTAATTTAGTGCCGTTATCAGCAATAACTAAAACTCTTTTTGCTCTTATTTGCGCGTTGATTCGCGGTTCTCGTTCAATCCTTCTGATACTTTTTTACCTCCTTTCTTTGGTCTATTGAATATGTTAACGATCTTTGCTTTGATTTTATGATGATTTTCCTTTATCGGTAGATATCTTTCTCTTTGATATATGCTGCAACTTTCTCTGGTACTAATCCATGGATGCTATTTGTCTTCTGGTAGATACCTCTGACCATGGAAGAGGAGAGTTCCATCTCTTCAATATCGAGAAAATAGAGCTCACCGTGAGAAAACGGAGGACGCTCAAATTCCTCTTTCTTGATTCCATTTCGCGGGGCGAGGATGAACGGACAGCTGGCAATAAGACCCTCAGGATCTTTCCATGTTTCGATCTTACTAAAGAGGTCTGCTCCAACAATAAAGCAGATTCCTTGTGGATACAGCGCCTTCATCCTTTTAATCGTATCAATAGTATAAGATTGCCCTTTCCGATCGATCTCTTCTCGTGACACTTCAAAGTGCGGATGCCCGTTGAGAGCACGACAGACCATTTCATACCGATCAAGAGCAGTAACTCCTTTGACCGTCTCTTTGTGCGGCGGATGCCCACTGGGAATGAAGATTACTTTCGCCAGTGCAAATTGGGTCAGAGCTCTCTCTGCTATAGCAATATGAGCGTTATGCAGCGGATTGAACGTCCCTCCGAACAGACCTACGTAGTTACGAAGCGATGATCTCTCTCTATCAGGTAGTAAGATCGCAGATTTTTTTAGTTTCAAATTCTATCTCTCCAATGAGCAGTGTATCACCATCTTTATAGCCAGCGCTAATAAGTTTCCGTATAACTCCCATCTTTTCCAGTCGTTCATATAGGTATGCGCATGCATCTTGGCTGTCAAGTACCAACTTAGCCACCAGTCTCTCTATCTGCTCTCCTGAGACAATAAACTTCTCTTCTTCTCGTCTTATCGTAATGCTGGTCTCTTCTTCCTGATAAGAATAGATTCGCCGCTGCCTAGGCGTTGGACTACTGCTTATTTTCCGAGTAGCAGCCAGACGGCGATAAGTCTCTTTCACCAACTCCTGCACGTTCGTCCCGGTGGCGACCGATATCGGCAGAAGATCAATTCTCTGCTGCTTAAACCTTGCACAGATTTCATCGACTCTTTTCTTGTCAATAAGGTCTATTTTATTCCCAACGACGAGCTGCGGTTTATCTGCCAACTTACTGGCAAACGCTAACAATTCATGGTTAATTTGCCTGTAGTCGTTAAGCGGGTCACGACCCTCTACAGCAGCTATATCCACCATATGGATCAATATGCGGGTCCGTTCAATATGTTTGAGAAACTTATCTCCTAACCCTTGGCCGGTGTGTGCACCTTCAATCAATCCTGGTACATCAACGGCAACAAATTGATTGATCCCATCTACATCAACAACACCAAGATTCGGAACCAACGTTGTGAACGGATAAGACGCTATTTTAGCCTTACAAGCGGAAACTGAAGAGATCAAACTTGATTTTCCGACATTAGGAAAGCCGATTATACCAACGTCAGCCAGAAGTTTTAACTCTAAGTCTATCCATCTGTCCTCACCAGGCAAGCCACGCTCGCAGATTCGCGGCGCTTGCCTGACCGAAGTAACAAAACTGGCATTACCGCGGCCTCCCTCCCCTCCACGCACCAGCAGTATCTCTTCTCCGTGACGGGAAAGATCAGCAATCGTCTTACCGTTACTGGCATCCCGAACTATTGTGCCAGCAGGAACATAAATTATTAGGGGCTCTCCGCTTAATCCGCGGCGTTTATTCTTCCCCCCAGTTTGTCCGTCCTTGCCGCGAAATTTCCGTTGGGTTTTAAATGAGAACAACGTAGTGATGTTCTCTGTTGCTCGCATCACTACATCCCCGCCATCCCCGCCGCTGCCCCCGGCTGGACCACCTCTATAACTATAAAAACAGATAATTCCGTCTCCACCTCGGCCGGCTTTGACATGAATCTTCGCCTCATCTATGAACATCAGCTTGTAAGGGGGTTACACAACATAAATTTCAATTATTTAATCAGTAGCTGGGAGGACATTAACATACTTCTTTTTCCGTCCGACAAACTGGACATGGCCTGCGGCAGCGGCATAAATTGTGTGGTCGCGTCCCAACCCAACATTTTTTCCCAGCTTGTACTTTGTTCCTCGCTGGCGAACAATGATCGTTCCCGTATTGACCCACTCTCCGCCAAAGCGTTTCACGCCCAGTCGTTTCCCCCGATTATGACTTATGTTTTGCGTTGATCCACTACTTGTCTTATGTGCCATATTAAAATCACTTCCTGCTAACTAAAACCAATATAAATATTCATCTACGCAACACCAACATCTGCAGTCATATCTTGTACTACTAATTCAGCTGGATAATCATGCTCAAGGAGTTTAAGCCCACAGAGTACTGTCTCTAAAATTGCATCAATCTCCCTGTTTAAATGAGCAGAAGTCGCACTGCGATTGATCAGCCAGGAGAATTGGGCGTTCTCTTTGTAAAAGCTTGATTCTAAATATAAGTAGTCAGATAGGCTGGCAACAGCAGCTCGAACAAGATAAAGAGAGATTAGCCCTGCTACATCTTCTATTATTTGGCGTCCTTGAAAACTGCAAATACGATTCTCTTCGTCTCTCTCTACTATAATTTCAACCAAATTTCCTCCTCGGGTCTCTGCTCATATATTATATCGCTACGCAGCTTCGATTGTCTTGATTATTGTAGACATATATGGTTGCCGGTGACCTCGTTTGCGACGATATCCCTTCTTTGCTTTGTATTTGTAGATGATCACTTTCTCATCCAAACCTGCTTCACTGATTACCCCTGTTATCTTTGCACCTTCAAGGTAAGGAGTACCAATTTGCGCACCATCCTCATTAACTATAAGAAGAACTTTGTTGAATTCAATTGTCTCCCCGACTTCATACCAATTCATTGTCTCATGAACCAACGTTGCGCCTGGTTCAACACGATATTGTTTTCCACATGTTTCAATTATTGCATACATTTTTGTTCACCTTAATTTACTGATATGAATTTTAGCACTATTTAATGATGATTTCAACCTA
>CAZORT010000028.1:1818-10003 GCA_964582575.1 uncultured Thermotogae bacterium | reverse complement strand
AAGAGTAAATTGTAATTACTCAGGGGGTCAGAAGCCAGGAGCCAGAATCCAGAATAAAACATTACATATCTGTCAGTTGCAAAGATTTCCCCTTCTGGTCGAAATGACAAGATAATAGTGAAACGCACTACTGGCTCCCTCTTCATTCTGACTTCTGACTTCCGTCTTCCGTCTTCCGTCTTCCGTCTTCTGTCTCCTGACTCCTGCCTCCTGAATTCTGACTTCTGGCTCCTGAGTAGTTACTTACATTTCATATCTCTGTGATTTTGTGCTTTGGTGGCTGAGTAATTATTTTTCATTTAGGCTTACAAAACTCCTTGTTCATATTCTTCGAGAGCATCAATCGCCTGTGATAGTTGCTTGATAAATGAATGTTGCGTTCGCGTAGTGAATCGTGGTAATAGTTTAAATTTTCTTCTTTGCTGCAGACTTACATCGGCAATATGCAGCAGCGTTCTTATTCGGTGATCACCAATCTTTCTGGCATGAATCATCTCTGTCGCTTCCTGCGGTGATACTCCGGTACGTTGGGCGACTATCTTAGCCAAGACTGTAACAAACCGGTATGTTACGTGGCGGCGTGTGTAGTAACTACGGTCACTTTTATTGATCAGAGCGGCCATCGTATCTATTAACCCTTGCTGTGGGTTACGACGATAGCTCTTCTGACGGAAAGGACGGGGAATCCGCCGTTGAAAACGAAGCAGATTTACCACGCCGATTAACGAGATTAAACTGACAATGAGGATCCACAGGAAAAGCTGTGGTAAGCGTAATATCCGCGCATAAAGAATAAGTATTGCATCGATCAGCGGCCGCAAAAACCATTCCCTGAACAGATCAGGCAGTATAAAGAGAAGGAGGATTGAACCAAATAGAATAAGCACCGTAGATATCAGTGCAGTACGTTGCTTTTTTGTTATTTTCATCCTGAGTAGGCAGCGGCAAGTGCGTCAAGACAAGCGAGAGCATCTGTACGGCGAACAGCACTCTCTTTGCCCCCATAACGCACCTCTTCAAAGAGAGCAGTGAGTTTTACAATGTGTTTATCCTTAATTCCAGCATCACTAAGAAGAGAGGCAAACTCTCGCGGGGTAATGGCCGCAGAATCTTTAATTCCTGTTGTCCTTGACAGAATCAGCTTCATCTCAGTATAACAACGAATAACTATGTCTCGCAGATCTGCGCCGTGCTCAAGTTCTTTGGCAGCGATTTCTGCTTGTAATGCCAGTTCCCGCAGCGTTGCTAAACGGCCTCTACGATCCTGCCACGCGCGGTAACCTCGCAATAACAGGAAGAAGCCAATCGCAGCGACAGCCGTTGTGACAACGAAGGTAGCCCACAATGGAATCTCCTCAACAACTGGTACTGCAAGCTCTTCTGTTTCCACAGCATCAGCAGCTAACGGATCACCTAATGGGTCATGCAATAATGGCTGCTCAACAATCTCAGGTGGCACGTCAGGCAGCCACCTCTCAAGCAAGGCGAATCCACCAATAATAATCCCAGCCAATATACCGATCATGAGCATATAAGAGAAAATTCTTCGTCGTCCATATGATGACAAGAGCTCAACAATCAAGCCGAGGCCAGCTAAGCCAAAGAGGAAGAACCAAAACCATCGGAGAATTTGTTCCCATGGCAGCTCATCTGCAAGCATAAGAGGCGCGCCTGCCGGTGCTGCTTCAGGGGGTGGGAGCGGTATACCAGGCGCAAACTTGATATCTTCTAAAGCGCCGCTGAGCAAAATGAGTGAGACTATTGCCACGCCAGCGAGCGCAACAATGGTTAACTTAATTTTTTTACGATCATTAGAGTTAAGTTTCATTTTGTTGTTGCAGTTTTAATTCCGCAAGTTGCTCTTTTGCCACCGACATCGGAGCATTGGTGAGCGGGCAAAGACCGGTCGTTGTTTTAGGAAAGGCGATTATATCCCGGATCGAGCTTTCCTTTGCCATCATCATTATACATCGATCAAGACCGAGCGCAAACCCACCGTGAGGCGGTGTTCCATACTCCAACGCATGTAAAAAGAAGCCGAATCGTTCTTCCATCTCCTCCTTATCAAACCCAAGGATACGGAATATTCGCTCCTGGAGTGTGCGAGAATGAATTCTAATGCTCCCGCTCCCTAATTCGACACCATTAAGTACCAAATCATATGAGTCAGACAATGCTGTAGCAGCCTGGTTTTCTAACTCCGCAATATCTTGCTGACGAGGTGAGGTAAATGGATGATGACTGCTCGTCAGTTTGCCCTCTTCTGTCCGTTCGAAGAGAGGGAAGTCAGTGACCCACAGAAACTTCCAATCATCAATTTCCCACTTCATCTGCTGCGCAATCACTGGTCGTAGAGAACCGAGCGCTTCTTCCATCCCCTCTCCGGCAACGATAAGAATAAGATCGCCGCTATTAGCATTAACCAGAGAGATAATCTTATAAAGTGACGCTTGTGGAACAAACTTAGTCAACGGCGATGAGATACCTTCATCACTCATCTTAATCCATAATAGACCGCGGGCTCCGGCCGCAATGACCAGTCTCTGTAGTTGATCGATCTGCGAGCGTGAAAAACTTGCACAGCCATGGGCATTGATCCCGAGTACTTTGCCGCCAGCAGCAAGCGCATCGGTAAAGATACGGTATTCGCATCCTTTTACAATATGAGATAGATCCTCGATCTCCAACCTCCATCGTAGGTCTGGTTTGTCCGTTCCGTAACGGGCTATCGCTTCCTGATAGCTCAGACGGGGAAATCGCTCTGGTAGGCGGATATTAAGAATAGAGTAAAAGAGTTGGCCCATCATCTTCTCCATAAGAGAGATAATCTCTTCCTTTCCACGAGGAAAAGCAATCTCAAAGTCAAGCTGAGTAAACTCTGGCTGACGGTCGGCACGGAGGTCTTCATCACGGAAACATTTTGCTAACTGGAAATAGCGGTCTACTCCGCCGATCATCAATAGTTGCTTGAATAACTGCGGAGACTGGGGCAACGCGTAAAATTTACCCGGTTTAATGCGGCTGGGAACAAGAAAATCCCGCGCTCCTTCAGGAGTGCTTTTGGTCAATATCGGTGTTTCAATCTCAATAAAGCCTTGTTCACCAAAGAAATCTCTGATCTGCTTAAAGACCTGATGACGCAATAGCAAATTGCGCTGCATCCGCTTGCGCCGAATATCTACATAGCGAAAACGGAGACGTTTCTCTTCAGTGGTATCCTCGCCCGCGCCCTCAGTTAAAAAAGGAGGAGTACGAGCACGATTTAAGACCACTAATTTTTCAGCGCGTAATTCAACCTCTCCGGTTACCATATCAGGATTGATATTAGCAACATCACGAGCAGTGATCGTTCCTGTTACTGCAATTACATACTCACGCCCCAGGGTATGCGCATCAGTAAGAGACGGATCATCTCCAGGAAATACCACTTGTATAATCCCGCTGCTGTCACGCAGATCAATGAAAGTAAGACCGCCTAAATTCCGACTTCGCTGGATCCATCCCATCACTGTGAGTTTTCGACCAATATCCTGCTTGGTAATCTGTGCGCAATAATCAGTGCGTTGCATTATGCTATCCTCATCCTCTTTTTACCCCAATTATACACAAGATAGATTCAAAGTTCTTGGTTCTTAATGGGAGGCAACTATGATCAGTGATGATTCTATTTTTCTTCCATCGGCACTACCGAGAAATGAAAAAATCAAATCGTCTTCAATCTCTCAGAAATAATTAAGTGCTGGAAACAAAATCTTTAATCGCAGTAAAATATTTCTCTATTGCTACAATCATAATATTATTATGTTCAGCATGGGGAATAGCTATTAACTGTTTGTTCTTTGCTCCTAAAAATTGTAACAGTTCCTCTGCCTGCGTAAACGGAACAAGAGTATCATTCTTTCCATGTATTATCAAGGTAGGAAGAGAGATTTTACTGGCTCTATCATAACATTCTTCTTCTATTTTTGTCAGATCTAAAGTTCCAGCCGGCAGGCCCAGGTGCTTGATCAGCTTTATCACGCTGATAAAACCGCTTTCAATGATTAATCCCTTGATAGACTCAGGATAATGATAAGCCAGTTCCAGAACCGAAATACTGCCTAAAGACCTGCCCATAACCCATAGTTCTTCCTTGAATTGCCTCTCCGACAGTTCCTTTCGTATAGCTTTAAAAAGAGTATGGGCATCATTGATTAAGTTGTTAAAATGTAACTACTCAGGAGACAGAAGTCAGAATTCAGAATTCAGGAGTCAGAATGAAAAGGGAGACAGTAGTGCGGTTCACTATTATCTTGTCATTTCGACACTATTATCTTGTCATTTCGACACTATTATCTTGTCATTTCGACCAGAGGGAGAAATCTTTGCAACTGACAGATATGTAATGTTTTATGCTGGATTCTGGATTCTGGCTCCTGACTTCTGCCCCACCTGAGTAGTTACAATTTCTTCTCCTTTTCCATTCAGCCTCCTGGCGTCTGGGTTCTGACTCCTGACTCCTGATTAGTTACGATTCATAACGTCCTTGTTCTCTACAATTACATCTTCCCGTGTCGGAGGATGGAGATGAGCAGCCAAAACCCCATGATCCCTGCCCCGAGAAAGCTAACGATCCTGATTAGTGGAATATTGTGCCACCGAGGAGGAATCCCCGCAAGCACAATCAGTACGGAGCTTATCACCCGAGAAGCCAGAACAAACTGTGCCTTTATTACTTAATAATCCGCATTATACTGCTAAATCACTCATTTATGAACAGAAATACACAACGCAACTGGCAACACAAATTGCCTTATATTATACTTTGTGTTAATGGCTCAGAGTCTAAGAGAGATGCTCTTCCTGAAGATGCAATTTGAAACCATAATCATCTGTGCAATATATTGTGTGAATTAGCAGCTATGTAGCGTTATAGTTCGCATTATGGAGAATATATAATTTTGTCAGTTAGGAGAATTTAAAGATGCTTAAGTCATTTGTTCATTCTTTGCTAGAATCTGCATGGCAGAATCTCGACTATAAAGGCTCTGGTAAAGAGATTGAGATTGAAGTACACCGTGCTGAGCGTCCGGAATTCGGTGATTTTGCGAGTAATATTGCGCTTATTGGCGCATCAATTACTGGCAGCCCCCCGCGTGAGTTAGCACAACAGATTATAAACAGGCTGCCGCGCGATGGGATCAAGCAACTGGAGATCGCTGGCCCTGGATTTATCAATTTCTTCCTCGCCGAGGAGGTCTTCCATCGTGCTCTGCGTGGTATCCTTACTGCTGGTGAGAGATTCGGCCAATCTACTTATGGTAACGGAAAGCGAGTGCAGATTGAATTTGTCAGCTCTAACCCCACTGGCCCTCTTACTATCGGCCATGGCCGGCAGGCTGTTTTAGGTGATGTTTTAGCCTCACTCTATACAGCGATCGGTTATCAAGTATCACGCGAATATTACTTCAACGATGAGGGTAACCAGATTGATAAGCTGGCGCAATCATTATGGGCGCGGTATCGTCAAGCATGGGGAGAAGAAGAACCGATTCCACCGCAAGGTTACTACGGAGAATATCTTGTAAAGATCGCACGTGATTTGAAAGAGAGATTACAGAAACCTTTCCCTCAATTTGATACAGCGACAGCGCAGTTGTTTAAGGAAGAAGCACTCTTAAAGATGATAGCGCGTATCAAAGACGATCTTGATCTTCTTGATATCTCTTTTGATAACTGGTTCAGCGAGGCGACTCTCCACAGCAGTGGAGAAGTGGAGCGGGCGCTAAAGCTGTTAGATGAACAAGACGGAATATACGAAAAAGACGGAGCGATCTGGTTGGCAGCAGAGAAGCATGGCGGTGCCAAGGATGCGGTCTTGATTCGTAGTGATAACCGGCCAACTTACCTGATGGTTGATATTGCTTATCATATAAATAAATGGAACCGAAAATTCGACTACGTAATAAATGTACAGGGAGCCGATCATCACGCGCAGCAACTTAATATGAAAGCAGCGATGCGGATACTGGGGTATCCGGAAGAGTTCCTCGCTTATGGACTCCATCAATTCGTGACAATCAAGGAGCAGAACGGCGCGCAAAAGATGAGCACGCGCGCTGGAAAATTCATTGAACTACAGACGATGATTGAAGATTTAGGTAAAGATGTAGTGCGCTATTTTATGGTGGCCCGCAAGCCGGAGAGCCATCTGGAGATCGATTATGCGCTTGCCAAACAGGAGACAATGGATAATCCAGTTTATTACATCCAATATAGTTATACCCGCTGCGCATCAATTTTCCGGAAAGCGGATAAATTTATCCCGCGCCAGTGGGAAGATGTCGATCTCTCTCTGATAACGCAGCCAGTGGAATTGGATATTATTTCTTTGCTCGATCGGTTTCCCGAAGTAGTCAAAGAGGCGGCGCTTACTTTTTCTCCTCATCTCATAGCTGAATATACTTTAACTTTAGCCGGTAAGCTCCATCGCTATTACACGGATTTTCGTATTCTGACCGAGGATAAACCTCTAACCGAGGGACGACTTGCGCTTCTCTATGGCGTGCAGAGTATCCTGCGGCAGTCACTTCAGTTGCTCGGCATATCAACGCCAGAGGAGATGTGATGGTTTGGTTTAAGCGATTAAAAGATGGTCTGCAAAAGATGCGAACTGATACGGTTGATGCGATCAGTGAGCTCCTTACAAAAAGAGCAAAATTCGATGCAGAGACCCTCGATGATATTGAAGAGATCCTCGTCCGCAGTGATATGGGCATCCAAGCAACTCTGGAGATCATCGATGATTTACGGAAGAACATTAATCATCGCGGTTCGATTGATACCACAAAAGTTCTGGACTTCCTGCAAGCGACGCTCAAAACACGACTTGCTGCCGCTGGTGGCACTCTTGCTCTCAGATCAGATGGTGAGCCAACGGTAATCATCGTTGTAGGAATCAACGGTGCTGGCAAGACGACGACGATCGCTAAATTAGCCGGATTAGTGGCAGCGCAGACCGATTGCAAGGTCACCTTCGCTGCTGCCGACACTTTCCGCGCCGCAGCGATTGAGCAACTGGAGATATGGGCGCAACGTACAAACGCAGATATAATAAAGCATCGTGTCGGCGCTGACCCAGCGGCCGTTGTCTATGATGCGCTTGACCACGTGCGCAGCGAAGGAGGGATCCTGTTTATCGATACTGCTGGCCGGTTACAGACTAAGCATAACCTGATGGAAGAACTAAAAAAAATCAATCGTACTGTAACGAAAAAATTAGGCCGACTAGCCGATGAGCGGCTGCTCGTCCTTGACGCTACAGGAGGTCAAAATGGGATATCGCAAGCCAAGTTATTTCATGCTGCGATTGATCTCACAGGGATCATTCTCACAAAGTTGGATGGAACGGCACGAGGTGGAGTGGTCGTTGCAATTCATGATCAGATGGCTATCCCGATAAAATATATCGGAGTCGGAGAGAGTAAAGAAGATCTGCATCTCTTCGAGCCCGACCAGTTTGTCGAGGCGCTCTTTACTGAGTGATTTATGTAACAAGCAAGGTAGCGACGGAAATTTTGGGTTTATGTGCAAATACGTTAAGGAAATATATAGATGAAGGGAAGATTGAAACATACCTGTCTACGTGCGGACATGTCTGAATGCAGGCGCGCACAGGCATCTCGTGAAGAATGGTGATACTAGTTAATTTTAGTGAAGGATCTTGGTTATGGTGATACTTCACGGTTAATGTCTCAGCTCGAAGAAGTCAGCAAGTTGCCGGCAGCCTATACTTCTTCTATTCTGGATTCTGGATTCTGGATTCTGAGTAGTTACGAAGATTGAGGAGAAGAGTAAGAAGATCGACTGGACAATTATTTTAGGTTATCGACAACAGTGAAGTCATAAATAAGATGATCACCAAGGATGAATTTAACGAATTTCGCCAGGAGGTTCTCTTTAGGACAGGATAAGATGATGACCCTCGCTGCCCAATTAGACCAGGAAAAGATTTTATTGCCGCACTAACGTTCAGCACAAGCTCGGGGAGCAAGGAAGTCTCAGTCACATCAGACTACTTACCGATCGGCATATAGGATCCCGCCGCAGAGTTACGCGCAGTGGAAGAGAACCCGTTTCTCGATAAAATGAAAATGTGACAATGTCAAGTTAATAAATTGAGGTGAATATAAATATGCTTAATATT
>CAZORT010000028.1:0-1718 GCA_964582575.1 uncultured Thermotogae bacterium | reverse complement strand
AAATGTGACAATGTCAAGTTAATAAATTGAGGTGAATATAAATATGCTTAATATTGCAGAAAAATTGTTGTTATTAGCGTTGCACGATGAGAAAGGAACTCTCTTGTCCTCTGCTTCTGCTTCACTGTTATATGGACTTTCCGGCGTGGTACTTATGGAGCTTACGCTCAATAAGAGATTGCACATCGACAAAAAATTATTGGGTACTCTTACGCAAGAAGCAGGAGGTCAACGTAAGTGAACTGTAATCTGATCGATCTTATCACTGCTCTTCCAGCGAAGATGGTGATGAGTATGCCGCAGATTGAGAAACGATCGCTGTCGGTAGAGATAACGGGTATCGGTCATGACTCGCGGATAATAAAACCGGGGATGATCTTTGTTGCGATCACCGGGTTTAATAAAGATGGCCATCAATATATCGATAGTGCAATTGAACGCGGCGCTTGCGCTCTCTTCGGTGAGAAGCCGATAGCAGATTCTCCTGTTCCTTACTTTCGTGTCACTAATTCCCGCCTTGCAATGGCCTATCTGGCCGCTGCTTATTTCTCTGATCCAACCCGTAAACTATATACAGTTGGCGTAACAGGGACGAACGGAAAGACGACGACGGCCCATCTGATTGCCTCGCTACTCGGCAGAGACCAGACAGCGCTGATCAGTACGGTAACGAATGAGGGGACGGGTATCTCAACGATCACTACGCCCGAGTCGCCGTATATCCACGAAAGAGCATTCAATGCGCTACAGAGCGGGAAAGAGAATTTTGTCCTTGAAGTATCGTCGATTGCCGGGGTCCTCTACCGAACAGCGTTAATCGATTTTGATGTTGCTGTGTTCACCAATTTCAGTCGCGATCATCTCGACTTTCACAAGCGGATGGAGGTATATCGCGATGCTAAATTACGCCTTGCCCGCGATCTTAAACCGACAGGACGGGTGATCGCTAATATTGATGATCCAGTCGGCCGCCTCTTCATTGAAGTCAGTCCAGCTGAGCCACTCAGTTACAGTATTGATTGTCAAGCTGATCTGATGGCGAAAGATATCCTTCTCTCGCGGGATGAATCGCAATTTACCGCCCGATACGGTGGTGAAGAGGTGCGGGTGAAGACGCGCTTGATCGGACGCTATAACATTTATAATCTGCTTGCCGCAATTGCCGTGGGACTCGACAAAGGCTTATCGTTAGCAGATGCTGGCATGCGCTTGCAGAATATATCTGCTGTAACGGGAAGGTTTGAACAATATCAGGCGCTTAGCGGCGCGATGGTGATCATCGATTTTGCGCACAACCCGGACGCGCTGGAGAAAACACTACAGATGATCAGAGAAATCTATCGTCCCGCACGGATAATCTGCCTCTTCGGCTGCGGCGGAGAGAGCGATAACGGTAAGAGACCAGTGATGGGAGAGATCGCAGGCCGGCTCGCTGATCATACAATCATTACCACTGATAATCCTAAGAGCGAGGATACTGACGAGATTATCACGCAGATTGAAACAGGAATTATTCGTACCAACGGAGAATACAGCAGAATAACCGATCGCAAAGAAGCGATTTGTCAAGCGGTAGCGATTGCTGAAGCTGATGATATTGTTCTACTCGCCGGGAAAGGACATGAGCAGTCTCAGGTCTTCAAAGATCAAACAGTGGTCTATAGCGATTATCAGTTCTTAGTTGACAAAGAGTTGATTAAGGTATAATGCCCATAAAA
>CAZORT010000027.1:6670-10174 GCA_964582575.1 uncultured Thermotogae bacterium | reverse complement strand
TAAAAAGTACTCGAAATAATTGATATTACGTATCAACTTAAGCATAATGAGTGTTAACCTAAGACTTAATGGGAGGTAATAAATTGTGGTAAATAATCCGATTGCAATACTCGGTGGCGGTCACGTTGGACATGCGATGGCCGCTGATTTGACGCTTGCTGGTCATGTAATTAACCTATATGAACATCCTCATTTTCAAGATAAATTCCAATCGACTCTTACCACTAGCAAGATCAGGCTGTGGGGAGCGGGCCGCAAGGGAACAGCTGCGCTGCACAAGGTTACGCTGAACATGGCAGAAGCACTGCAGGGAGTAGAATTAATCCATGTCGTCATTCCGGCGTTCGGGCATGATCTCTTCTTTACTGAGATGATTCCTTCTCTTAGACCAGGACAACTGGTCATTATCTGGGCCGGTGATTTCGGGTCATTGCGCTTGGCAAACTTACTTGCAGAAAGAGCGCCAGAGACCATCATCGCAGAGACAAATACTGTTCCGTACGGCTGTCGGCTGAGCGGTCCGTCAGAGGTAGAGATCCTGCTCACGGCAACTAAGGTGATGATTGCTGCTCTGCCGGCCACTAATACTGATCTGGTATTGGAAAAACTCCATCAGTTGTATCCGATATTGGTTCCAGCACAAAATGTGCTCGCCGTTGCTCTTAGTAATCCTAATCCGCTTGTTCATCCGCCAGGTGTATTACTCAATGCCGGCCGAATTCAATATTCACAGGGAGAATTTCACATGTACCGCGAGGGGATCACAGAGGCAATAACCAGGGTGATTCGCAACATCTATCAGGAGATCAAAGCAGTGGCAACGGCATTAAACACCGAAATTGTATCCTACGAAGAGAAAGACTTTACCTCTAAGGCCAGCGTCTTTGCATGTGATTGGGAAGCGCCGTTTGATACAATCGGTACTATTGCGCGGTTTAAGGGACCAACATCGCTGCAAAATCGATATGTCACCGAAGATCTTCCTTACGGACTCGTTCCAATATCCTATCTTGGTCGTAAACTGAAGATCAGTACGCCGCTGATCGATTCACTGATCGATATCGGCTCGATTCTCTGTGAGGAGGATTTTTGGAGTTGTGGACGGAGTTTGAAAGATTTAGGATTGGCTGATCTCGCTGTACAAGATATTATACGATTCATTGAGGAAGGTGATAAAAATGCTTAGAATCGCTGTTTTAGGAGGTGGTCACGGTGGTCATTGTATGGCTGCCGACCTGACATTACGCGGACATATCGTCAGTTTTTACGAACATCGATCCTTTGCTAAAGGATTTCACACAACTTTAACTACGGGAAAAGTACAACTTTCTGGTATTGGTGCTAATGGAATAGCTGAGATCGACCGGGTAACAACCGATATTGAAGCAGCAATCGATGGAGCAGCTATCCTTAATGTTGTGATCCCTGCTTTTGGACATGACCTTTTCTTTTCTGAGATGATACCTTTTTTGTGTGACGGACAGATTGTAGTAATTTGGGCCGGCGATTTCGGTTCACTACGTCTGGCCAAATTGCTGCAAGATGCGGGTGTGAAAAAAGAGATAACGATTGCAGAGACTAATACTATTCCGTATGGATGCCGGTTACGTGGACCAGCTCACATTGAACTCTTACTGCAAGCGCCGCAAGTCTGTATCGCGGCATTGCCTGGAGAGGATACTTTGCGAGTGTTAGCTCAGTTAAAGAAAGTATGGCCAATGCTCACAGCAGCTGATAATGTCCTTGCCGCTGCATTAAGTAATCCTAACCCGATTGTCCATCCACCAGGTGCTCTCCTTAACACTGGCCGGATACAATATTCCCAGGGAGATTTTTACATGTACAGAGAGGGGATTACAGAGGCGGTGGCACGGGTAATCAAAGGGATATACGCTGAGACTGCGGCAATCGCAAAGAGACTTGGTTGCCAGGTGATTGAATATGCAGAGCGTGATTTTAAGACTCCGACAAGCATAATGGGCGTTGCCTTCCAGGCACCATTCGATACTCAAGGGACAATCGCCTCTGTCCGCGGACCGACCTCGATCTATAACCGATATATCACTGAAGATCTGCCGTATGGATTGGTGCCGATGTCGCAACTGGGAGATAAATTAGATGTGCCTACGCCGCTGATCGATGCAATCATTCATATTGGCGCTGCTGTGTGCAACAGCAACTTTTGGCAGAACGGACGGACATTAACTTCGTTGGGTATGGCAAAGATGAGCCGCAAGGATATAATAAGCTATGTGGCGACCGGAAAGTAACGAGTAACGGGTAAAGAAAAGACGGTGTTGAGGTGTAAGTTAAGAATAAGAATACAAGGAAGTTACAAGATCGGGGAAATTATGAAGTTGGGAAGTTGAGAGATCGGAAGAAATTATCTCAACCTCTCATCTTCACTCCTTTATCCTCCGAGCCATGAACCATAAACTCGTAAACCCAATCGACTGAGGAGAGTATATCAATGCAAAGAGCAAGACGTTTAGCACTGATCGGAATCGGTCCTATCGGAGTAAGTATCGTTAAGTTAGCCAATAAGAATAAATATCAATGGATTGGAGCGGTTGATATTGATCCGCAGAAGAGAGGGAAGGATCTGGGGCAGGTTGTCGGTTTGGAAAGCCAGCTCAACGTACAAGTTGAATCTTCTTTGGAGCGAATATTACAACAGAAACCTGATCTTGTGATCCATTCCACTGTATCTTCGTTGGAAAAGGTATATCCACAGATTATGGAATGTGTGAACGCTGGTGTTGACGTGATATCTACCACCGAGGAGTTAGCATACCCACATCAACGCCACAGAGAGTTGGCGAAAAGACTTGATCAACAGGCAAAAGAGAATAACGTCACAGTATTGGGCACTGGTGTCAATCCTGGCTTTCTTATGGATCTGCTACCTCTGACACTGACCGGTCCATGCTGGGAGGTACGTCACCTGCTGGTAGAACGAAGGATTGATGCTGATTTGCGTCGTGGCCCGTTTCAGCGCAAAATCGGCGCCGGCCTATCTGCTGTGGAATTTAAACAGATGATCAGCGCTGGAGGTGGCCATGTTGGACTGCTGGAATCTCTGTATATGGTCGCTGCCGGACTTGGAATTGTGATAGATCATGTGGAGGAATCGATTGAGCCGGTAGTCGCTACTGCTCCTTTTACCGGTCGATTCATCTCAGTTGACAAAGGGAAGGTATTAGGACTCCGTCAATCAGCGCAAGGATATAGCAATGGGCATGAGATGATCTCTCTCAGCTTCGCAGCCTTTCTCGGACTGGAAGATCCAGCCGACCGGATCGTAATCGATGGAGAACCGCCAATTAAAATGGTCATTACCGGCGGAATTCCTGGTGACTCAGCTACTGCAGCGATGGTAGTGAACTCCATCCCCAATGTCTTGGCCGCTTCAGCCGGGTTGGCGACAATGATTGACCTCCCGGTTCCACGTGCAATGGGAAGAGTTTGTGGTCACTGATCATTGACCTTTCCTCGCTGGCCGGT
>CAZORT010000027.1:0-6570 GCA_964582575.1 uncultured Thermotogae bacterium | reverse complement strand
AAGAGAGTTTGCGCCAAAAGCTGCTGGAGATCAGCAAGTTGTTCCAACGCCATTGCGATGCGAATACGTTGCTGAATAGGAAACGGCGTCGGCTCTTTACTGGTGATCTTATCGTAGTCGATCACTGGTTGTGGGTCGGCATCTCGCAGCTGCCGATTCAGCGCGATATAACTCACTGGCTGCCGCGCTTTTAGGATCTCAGTTATCCCGGCTTCGGTGATATTTACCGCAACAGCAAGTTCCTGTACAGAAGGAAAGCGATTTTGTTCTCGGAATAATCGGGTAACGGCTGCGTCTATCTGCCGGTTGAGATCTGCCAACCATTGAGGAAGAGAAGGTCTCTCTACAACACTGCGTATATGTTGACGGAGCTCACCTCTGATTAAGTTTTTAGCATAAGATTCAAATTCTTGATTGTGCGCCAGCTCAATATTGTACACAGCATTAAGTAGTCCCAGGTAACCGGCCCGAAACAGCTCTTCATTTGTAAATCCTGTCTCTGGTAATTGAGCGATCTCCTCATCGATGAGAGTTATGCTCCGCTTAAGTAATTCATTTTGAATTACTGCAGTATCAGTCGTTGGTCGGCGCAACAACTCTCCTAATTCATTGAACGAGAGGTCTTTAAGTTCTTCTTTAGTCATCAGAAAGTCAATTGAAAACCGACTACCACTTCAGTAATCGCCCGAAAGTCAAATGCAGCAGATGTATAGAGATGGATCCCACTGATTGTAAGACCGACCTTGATCTCCATCGCTGCGAAACCATGCCTGTCGAATCTGGTACAAGTCGTAAATTTCACTGGCTCGACCTCGGTTACAATGGTGATGCGCTGCGAATCGAATGTAAAAGGTGCAGTAAAGACGGTTCTGCTCGTTATATCGATTGCCGCAATCGAACTACTAATTGTAAATGTCTGCCGAGAAAAAGCAAGAGGAGCAAATTCAGTGCGAGACCTGAAATTAATCCTGGCAATTGTGGCTCCCAGGTCAAACCTCATGCCGGTAATCGCCAATGTGCGGTCAAAGTCTGTCGCCATCATCAAAGAAAAGGTCAGTTCATCATGCGGATTTGTATGATGGTAACCAAATTCTATCGCCGCCTTCTGAAGGCCGGCTCGGTCAAAGATTGTCATTGCAGCAGCGCGAATTCCAAGATAATCGATAGCGATCCTTGTCAGCTGCTCTTCGAATGCAAATCCCGCAACTACAGTAACAGGTTTGTCGTCGAGTATATGCTCTAAGTCTCTTACGCCGAATCCTGTTAGACTTGTGATAGTCGATCCAATTGGAAGTTGGCTTCTGATATCAATGACCATTCCGATATTAAAATTTGGTGTTTGCGGAAAGGCGATATCAGCGAGGATCAGATCGATGCCAAAATCAATGTTCACGAGACTGAGATCAACAGCTAGCTCGTTTCTCGTAAACCTGCCAGGACGCTGGAAGGTAAGTTTGTTACTGATCGCTGCAAATCCTAAATCGATTGTAGTCGTGAATATCTGGCGATAAAAACCAACGAGATCGAATAAAGTCGAACTTTTCAATTCAAAATCAGCGATACTGAATCCAAGATCAAGTCCTATTTGCACAGACCTATCCACTGGATCATCGGCAGGACGGAAGATCGCCTCAAGCCCGACAGAACCGGTAAACGGAGCTTGATCGGCCATTCCTTCCCCGTTAAACGCAAATAAGATTAATAACGCACTTACAACGACCATCCATTTCATCACAAACCTCCTAAATTAAATTACAACAGCCATCGCCATACTCGGAACTATTCATCTTACTGGCACTAGTATTCTTATAAAGAATATCGAAAATAAACGGCTGTTTATAGGAAATGTGTCGGAGAAAGAGTGCGATATGTCTACTCAGAAAGAGACAAATAATAAACTTATCCTCTCAAGAGAGTGAGGGATCTATTTTAATCTGTTGCCATCTCCCTTGATTGAAGTACCACCACGTAGCCAACCCTTGGGTGATAGTGGAGATCGTCATCGCCCACCACAGACCAGTTGTTTGGAATCCCAATAGAAAAGCAAGTAAGTAGGCCAACGGGAGCCGAATTAGCCATCCATGGATAACAGTATATTTGAGCGGGGTTATTGTGTCTCCTGCTCCACGCAATCCTCCGGAAACGACCATGACCAATGCCAAGAATGGTTGTGAATAAGCCATAATACGCAGAAAATCAACTCCGATATTGATTACATCTGAATTAGTGGAAAATATGCCGATGATTGGCCGGGCAAAGATAAATAAGAGCAATCCCATGCCCGACATAAAAAGAGTAGCAAGCATCGTTGCTGAAGAACCACTTTGTTTAGCACGTTCCGGCTTGCGCGCACCGAGATTCTGTCCGACGAGCGTCATCGCCACAGCACCAAATGCGAGTCCTGGCATAAACGAGATAGCTTCAATCTGAAAACCGATACTGAACGCAGCGACAGCGTAAGTGCTATGGACTGTCATTGCCACGAACCGCATTAGAATCATACCGGCACCGCTGCGCACGAGTCCTTGTACTCCGGCAGGGAAGCCGATACGGATAATTTCCTTGATCAATCTCAGTTGTATCTTGAGTCGTTTATGAAGCAGAGTACGAGCCGCAAATCGATCACTTACCAACACCCATAACCCGATCGCTCCGCCGACAGAACGAGCGATGACCGTTCCCCATGCAGCGCCAATGATTCCCATCTGGGGAAAGAGACCGATGCCGAAGATAAGGAGATAATTCAATATGATATTGAGTATATTGATCAGCACCATAATTTTAAGCGGCGTCCGTGTATCGCCTGCCCCCTGAAGGATGGCATTTATGGTAAAATTGAGTACCATAGAGAATAAGCCAGCAAAGATGATGCGCATATAAGGAACTCCCAGTGTAATCACTTCCGGCTCTGCTCCTAATAGGCGGAGGAAGAATGGAGAGAAGAGCAGACCGATTATGGCGAGGACAGCTGTTATGATAACGCTTAAGATCAGTGCCTGGTCCACTACACAGGTTACTTGCTCCTTATCTTTCGCTCCGGTGTAGAGAGCGACCAATGCCTGCGTGCCGGTAGATACAGCTAATATGAAGACGATTACGACCATAAAGACGAACCGCCCCATCCCCACGGCGGCCAATGGTTGTGTTCCCAGCCGACCGACCATGATCGTATCAGCGATACCGACAACTGTTTGTAATAGAGAAGCTATAACGACCGGCCACACCAAAAAGAGAACATTCCCCACATGGTTACCGGTGGTCAGATCTTTTATATTTTTATCTTTCACTATTAAGGTTCTTCTTTTGTCATTATTTGGTGAATAAGCCGTAAGCCTTTAACAAGCTGTTCACAAGTTTGCGCATCGATCTGAGCAAAAATACCAGTCAGATATTCCTGTTCGATAATATGAGATAACTTGGTCTTCAACGCGCTTCCTTCGGTGGTTAATTGCACTGTAACAACACGACGATCAATCTCATCCCGTTCCCTGATGACGAGCCCTTTATATTCCAGCCGGTCGATGATGCCGGAGATAGTACTCGCTGCTAAGTCAAGTTTGCTACAGAGTTCACTGATCGATTGGTTGTCACGGTGCCATAAGTGCACTAATGTATGTAGCTGCGGAATTGTCAAGCCATGTTTTTCTGCTACCGTATGATATTCTTGGTGAAGTCGCTTGCGGATTTTGCGAATTAAGCTGAGAAATTCTTCCGGTTGGTTTCCTTGTATCTTCTCTTCCATTTTCTCCCTTGCGGTGTTATTCGGATACTATTATTTCGTATCCAAATTTATACCTTATTATTAGTGATATTGCAAGTAGAACGCAAAAGAATTTACGATGGGACGCATAAAGAAGTCTCACAGTCAAGAAAATACTGGATTCTTATAATTCCTGTTGTCAGGGAAGAAGAATGTCACTGTGAAAGGAGAGAGTTAATCGGAAGACTCATTGCCCACAGCAGCGTTTATATTTTTTCCCACTTCCACACGAACATGGATCGTTACGGCCTGGTCTTTTCTTTACGCGAACTGGTTCTGCTGGAAAGAGCGAGCGGCTCTCTGCCCCGGATCCTTCTCCGCCGTGGTAACTACTTGCTGTGCGTGCACTGCTGCCAACGAGTGCTGCTTGGTTTACCATATCCTTTTCTACGCGTACCGCAAGGAGAGAACGAACGATCTTCGCTTGTGAGTCGCTGAGCATCTGCTGAAACAGACGGAACGATTCCCGTTTGAACTCAACACGGGGATCAGTGCCACCGTAGGCAGTCAACCCAATTCCACCGCGAAGATCATCAAGTGTATATAAATGAGAGAGCCAACCATCATCAACAATTTTGAGAATCAGAAAGCGGCTGATTAGCGGAAATTGGTCTCCCAATCTCTCTTGCTGTTTGACCAGTGCTTCAGCGAGCAGAGTTTGTATTGTCTCTACCAATTCACCGTACTCTTTCTCTGCCAGCGCTGCCTTATCAATAGGGGAAAAATGCCTAAGTTCGTTTACTAAACCATCAAGTTTCCACTCCTCAGGAAGAAGCGAACGGTCGATATGTGCTGCCACAAGTTGCTCGCTATAATCATCGATCAAATCGGAGAGATACTGATTAATCTCGGTGGTGTTGAGCGCTGCGCCATCAGTGGTAGTTGGAATGAGAAATCGATCGCGAAGCGTATAGATTGCCTCCCGCTGTTTAGCGAGGACGAGATCGTATTCGAGAAGCTGCTTTCTAATCTCAAAATTACGACCTTCTACTCGTTTCTGTGCCCGCCGTATTGCAGTAGTAAGCATCGCATGCTCAATCGGTTCTCCTTCCTCCATTCCCAGCCGATCCATCAATGAACCGATCATATCACCGCCAAAGATACGGAGCAGATCATCCTCTAATGAAAGGAAGAATTGCGATGAACCCGGATCACCCTGACGGCCGGCGCGACCTAAAAGCTGATTGTCAATACGCCGTGATTCATGGCGTTGATACCCGAGCACGTGAAGTCCACCAATCTCCGCTACTCCAGGGCCGAGTTTAATATCAGTTCCGCGGCCAGCCATGTTAGTAGCGATCGTAATCGCTCCCCGTTGTCCGGCATCTTTGATAATCTCTGCCTCTCGCTCATGATGCTTGGCATTAAGAACATTATGTTCCAATTTGTGCGACTTGAACAGTTGTGATAGCTTCTCAGATTTATCGATCGCATTGGTACCGATCAATACCGGACGCCCGCTTTGGTGGAGTTTCTCCACTGTTGCGACGGTTGCAGCGAGCTTCCCTTTTTCCGTACGATAAATAACATCAGGCATTGAAAGACGAGCCAACGGTTCATTCGTAGGAATCACAACAACATCAAGACCATAAATCTGTTTGAATTCGTCCTCTTCTGTCTTAGCTGTGCCGGTCATACCACAAATTCCACGATAGAGTCCGAAATAATGCTGCAGTGTAATCTGAGCTAATGTCTGGCTCTCTCGCTGAACCATTAAGCCTTCCTTTGCCTCTAATGCCTGGTGCAGACTGTCGGAGTACCGACGATCAGGCATTAGCCGCCCAGTAAACTCATCAACGATCATCACCCGTCCGTCTTTGACAATATAATCGCGTTCCTTGGCGAACATATACCGTGCCCGAAGAGCGCTCTCCAAATGATGAAGAATATCGGTATGTTCCGGCGCGTAAATATTCTCCACCTTCAGCAGATCTTCTGCTTTGTGGATTCCTGCATCAGTCAACGTGAGACGACGTGTCTCCTCGTTAATTTCAATATCAACTCCTGGTTTGAACCGCGGTGTTAATTTGGCAAACTTACGGTACAGGGTAATCTTATCGGCAGTTGAACCAGAGATAATCAGCGGGGTTCGCGCCTCATCAATCAAGATATTGTCGATTTCATCAATGATCGCAAAGTCCAATCGCTGCTGCACTTTCTGTTCGGGGGAGATGACCATGTTGTCACGTAGATAGTCAAACCCAAACTGACTATTAGTTCCATAGACAATATCAGCCTCATACGCTACTTTCCGCTGCTTAGGTTCTATCTCCTCTTGAATCAATCCGACAGTAAGACCGAGAGACTCATAGATCGGTCCCATCCACTCCCGATCACGACGCGCAAGGTAATCATTGACCGTTATAATATGTACTTTGCCGGTAAGCGCATTCAGATAGGCGGGTAACGTCGCAACAAGAGTCTTCCCTTCACCAGTCACCATCTCGGCGATCCGACGTTGATGGAGAACGACAGCACCAAGAATCTGAACATCAAATGGTCTCATATTGACAGTGCGAGCCGCTGCTTCACGAACTACTGCGAATGCCTCAGGAAGAATATCATCGAGTGATTCTCCATTGCTCAGCCGATTTTTAAATACGTCGGTCTTAGAGGCAAGTTGTCCATCGCTTAAAGATCGCATTTGATCTTGGAACGAATTAGTTGCCACCAGATAGGGCTGTAATCTCTTCAGCCGCTGCTCATTCGTCTGCCCAAATAGATAATCAATCTTGTCACGGAAAAATCCTTTTTTCACCATTATAATCCTATTGTTCAGTATAAGTGGAATATCTTGAGCTTGCAAGTGG
>CAZORT010000026.1:0-10438 GCA_964582575.1 uncultured Thermotogae bacterium | reverse complement strand
GGATAACTTGTGATAATATGCTATAATCTTAAAGAGTAAATTTCCCACAAGAATAACTGGTGAAATTAACATAGACGCTGTAACTTCTCTGCCATAGCAGGGTTAAAACTACAATATTGTAGTACAAGAGAACGAACATTTTCAATTTCAGGAGGAACGATGCAGATAACACTAAGTGCAATCAAAGCTGATATTGGTAGTATTGGCGGACATATCATTCCCAGTGACGATGTCATATTGGAGGTAGAACGGTATATTGATGAAACAGTAGAAGATCTGATCTTAGACTATTTTATCGGCAATATTGGCGATGATATCATAATCCTTCTCTCCCATAAGCTGGGTTCAGATAGTGAAAAGATACACCGGTTAGCATGGGACGCGTTCCTTGCAGGGACGGAGATTGCTAAAGAACAAGGGTTGTATGGAGCAGGACAAGATTTGCTCGCTGATTCATTCTCGGGAAATATTCGCGGATTAGGACCTGGGGTCGCTGAGATAACCTTTGACGAACGGGAGAATGAGCCGTTTCTCCTCATTGCAGCAGATAAGACAGAGCCAGGTGCATTCAACTTACCTCTTTATCTGGGATTTGCCGATCCAATGTATAATTCCGGTTTGATTCTCGCACCAGCGATGAGCAAAGGTTTCTCCTTTACCGTGATCGACGTCTCACACACAGAGGGAGATCGTGTGATTGAGCTGGTCGCGCCTGAAGAGATGTACGACCTTGTTACGCTACTACGTGATAATGGTCGTTTCGTCGTAGAATCGATTCACACTCGCACTACCAAAGAGAAAGTTGCTGCATGCAGCACTACTCGTCTACGTAATATCGCTGGCCGATATGTTGGTAAAGACGATCCAATTATGCTCATCCGTACACAGAAAGATTTCCCTGCTACAGGAGAGATCATTGCACCGTATGAAATCGGCCATATTGTGGCTGGTTTTATGCGTGGAAGTCATACCGGTCCTTTAATGCCGGTAAAAGCAGGGAGTGGAATATCCTTCTTCGATGGACCACCGAGTGTCTCTTGCTTAGCATTTTGCGTTCACAATGGAATATTCACTGCACCGAGTGATCTATTTGATCATCCATACTGGGATTGGGTGCGGAATAATGTTTGCGCCAAAGCGCATGATATCAGACGACAAGGGTTCTCTGGTGCAGCAATGCTCCCATACTCTGACTTGGAGTATGGTGGGATTACTGAGCGGATGGCCCAGTTGGAAAACAAGTTCAAGGTAAGAGACTGACAAACAGTTAATGAGTATTTCTCTGATCTCTCTTCATTACAGTGATCAAAGTTGTAATAGAGAGGCAGACCTTGCATACAGGAGAAGAGAATGCGTGAACGAATAGAGCGAATTCTTTTTACAGAAGAGACTATCCAGAGCCGAGTAAAAGAAATGGGCAATGCGATATCCTCTGATTATCAAATTAATGGAACAGCAAAAGATATCGCACAGCGCCCTCTGATTACTGTTTGCATCCTCCAGGGAGCAATAGTTTTCATGGCAGATTTGATGCGCGCAATAGAAATCCCAGTGGAATATGATTTTATGTCGATCTCCTCATACGGCAGCGCTACCTCTCCCGGAGCAGTCCGTTTATTACATGACCTATCCCATTCGATCACCGGCCGCGATGTACTGGTCGTGGAAGATATTATCGATACAGGATGTACCGCCAACTATATTAAACGTGGCTTATTAGCGCGTAAACCAGCATCATTTCGTATCTGCACTTTACTGGATAAGCCATTTCGACGGGAGGAGGCAATTGAACTAGAGTATGTTGGCTTCCAACTTAAAGAAGATCTGTTCGTTGTCGGCTATGGTATGGATTATGCTGGGGTATATCGTAATCTTCCTTATATTGCTCTTCTTAAGTCCGAGTATAGGTGAGAGCAAAAATTACGCATGAATCGTTCAATATACACACTGGGAATTGAGACATCTTGCGATGAGACTGCGGTGGCTGTTCTGCGCGATGAAACTGTTCTCTTAGCTAATATAGTCTATTCTCAAGCCGAACTGCATGTAAAGTACGGCGGAGTCGTACCGGAAATCGCTTCTCGTAACCATCTGCTTAAACTTCCTTATTTGGTGAAAGAAGGGCTGGAGCAGGCTAAAATAGAGTTCAGTGATCTTTCGCTTATTGCTGCCACTTATGGGCCAGGACTTATCGGTCCACTCCTTGTCGGCCTCTCGTTTGCGAAAGGGATTGCTTGCGGAAGCAAAACAGCATTCTTAGGGGTCAATCATTTAGAGGGGCATATCTTCTCCCATCGTCTCGCCCATCCAACGATCGAGCCACCGTTCTTAGCATTGATCGTCTCTGGTGGACATACCAGCCTTGTGAAAGTAAACGAATATGGTGATTACCGACCAATTAGCGGAACACGCGATGACGCTGCTGGAGAGGCTTTAGACAAAGTAGGAAAGATGCTCGGCCTTGATTATCCAGCCGGCAAAGAGATCGATAAGCTGGCGGCAATGGGTGATCAAGGAGCGATTCGTTTGCCCCGTCCAATGGCACGTGATACCGGATTTGACTTTAGTTTTTCTGGCCTGAAGACAGCTGCTGCCTATTACCTGCGAAAAAATCCAATCTATAAGATAGAAGATGTAGCTGCCGCGTTACTATCCGCTGTAGTCGATGTTCTTGTTGACAAAACATTAAGAGCTGCCCGTCATCATAAACTGACGCGGATCGCTGTTGTTGGAGGTGTGGCAGCTAATTCGCTATTGCGTAGAAGATTAATCGCTCATGGAAAACAATTCGATATTAAGCCTTTCTTCCCTCCGCCTGAGCTGTGTACTGATAATGGAGCAATGATCGCAGCGACAGCAGCATTTCAATATATACATCTTGGTAAGCAGCATGATCTGACATTAGAACCAGCGCCATCATTGGAGTTTTAGCTATTTTCATCTCATCCTCCGATAACGATCAGAAGAGTTTGTCAGTAGAATAATCATTGAACAATTCGTACAATAGTTAGCTTAATCATCGCTATTAGAACGAGAAGATGGAAGAAAACTCTGTTTATACTGTATCACAATTAAATCAAAAAGCGCGGCAGTTACTTGAAGGGAATTTCAAGTCGGTGTGGTTAGAAGGAGAGATATCAGACCTGACGTGTGCCCCATCAGGCCATCTCTATTTCACTCTCAAAGATGAAAGCTCGGAAATAGCCGCTGTTAAATTCAGCGGTAATCGAGCGCCTTCCTCTCAGATCAAGGCCGGTCTTTCAGTTCTCGCTTACGGATATTTGACCATCTATCAACCACGCGGTCGCTATCAGTTCATCGCATCATTGATCAAGCCAGTCGGCCTTGGCCAATTACAACTCCAATTTGAACAACTGAAAGCTAAACTCCATAAAGAAGGACTATTTGCGCCTGAACTGAAAGCAAAACTTCCTCTCTTTCCGCGCAATATTGGGGTAATAACTTCAAGTACCGGAGCAGCAGTTAGAGACGTGATCGCCATCCTTTCCCGCCGCTCGCCACAAGTGAATATTTTCCTTTTCGAAACATCAGTGCAAGGAGAAGGAGCGATCGATCAGATTATTGCTGCGCTTGCTACTGCCCAGCGGTTCAGCGTGTCAATGATTCCGCTTGATCTATTAATTCTAACCCGCGGTGGCGGATCGCTTGAAGATTTAGCGCCGTTCAACAACGAGCACGTAGCACGTGCGATCTTCGCATCTACCATTCCGATAATCTCAGCGATCGGACATGAGATCGATTTTACGATTGCAGATTTTGTCGCTGATCTACGTGCACCTACACCGTCAGCAGCAGCTGAGCTTGCCGTTCCTGATCAGCAGACTCTGCGGGATCGGATATCACAGTTGATAAAGATGCTTCAACAAGCAATAACCGAGCACTTTACCCGTCGGTGTAAAACTTTGGATGATAATTTGCATCGCTATATATTCCGGCTCCCATTACGTAAGATACATGATGAAGCGCAACGGCTTGATCTACTAAGTGAACGGATCAGCCGCGCTCTGCGGGAAAGATTGCACAGGCGCGCTCAGAAGGAACAACAATTAGCCGAAATTCTCCGTATTGCCGATCCCTATAATCCTCTGCGGCGTGGTTATTCACTCACATTCCGTGTTGGGAGTGATAAACCACTCATCTATGCCGATGAAATTACCGCCGGAGAGGAGATAAGAACACAGCTTTATAAAGGACGACTGACCGCTCAGATCAAGGAGGTGCTCAGTGATAGCCACCCAGAACAACAACCCACAAGAGAAGATAACAATAGATGAATTACTCACCAGCTTGGAGAAAGTAACGAAGCGACTGGAAGAAGAAGCATTACCGCTTGAAGAGGCGTTGGAACTATTTGCCAGGGGAGTTCAGATCGCTGCTACGGTAAAGAAAGAACTTGAGCAAGCAAAGAGACAGATCCGACGAGTAGTGGAAGAGAGTGACGGTCTCTTCTCACTGGAAGAGTTTGATATATTGTAGTGGACTCATAAAAGAGGAGAGATTTTCGCCTGGTTTTAATAAACCCCGTTAGCGTGCCTAACGGGGTAAAATTGCAACTACAGGCTTACACGCGTATCATGCAGCCTCACATTCTCCTGGATCCAGATACACGTGAATGTATTCATTGTTTCTGGTATAATAAAACTTCGCTGCAGTTTTCCGACATATTTGGGGTCCATTTTAACAGCTGTGAAGTTCACAGCGAATAATTTTTTAGAAGGGGAAAAGAGATGTATACAAAACAATATGATCTGATCATCATCGGCGCCGGGCCGGCTGGACTGACTGCGGCGATTTATGCCGGACGAGCACTGCTTGATACATTATTACTGGAGCGCGCACTCCCTGGCGGTCAGTTGAACGAGACCGACTACGTAGAAAACTTTCCTGGGTTTGAGGAGAAGATTGCCGGCTTGCAGTTGATGGAGCAAATGAAGCGTCAGGCAGAGCGCTTTGGCGCCAAAATTGAAATCGCTGATGTCACTGCCATTGCCGCAGAAGGTGAATTATTCTCTGTAACGAGTAATAGAGGAACTTACCTTACCCGAACAATTATTATTGCCACTGGCACAAAGCCACGTGAACTTACTGCTTCTGGAGCGGCTAAATTCAAAGGCCGCGGTCTCTCTTACTGTGCGACATGTGATGGCTATTTCTTTATCGACAAACGCATTCTGGAAGTAGGCGCAGGTGATTCTGGTTTGACTGCAGCGTTATTTCTGAGTAAGTTTGCAGAATCAGTGGGAATCGTAGTCCGCCATCCTCAACATGATCCTAAGGCTTTACGCGCTGCACCACTTCTTCGCCAACGGGCGGAAGAGAATCCAAAAGTATATTTCGTATGGAATCGAGTGGTCACAGAAGTTTTGGGAGAGACTCGGCTTGAAGCTGTTAAATTGCAAGATTTGACAACTGGCAAAGAAGAAGTGATACCTATTGATGGGCTATTTGTTAATATCGGCCATATTCCTGCCACTGACTTTCTCCGTGGGACGATAGTGCTTAGCGAAGAAGGATACATTATTACCGACAGCCGGTTGCAGACGAATATTCCAGGAATCTTTGCTGCTGGTGATGTTCGTGAAGAGGCAAATCGCTACGCACAAGCCGTTATTGCGGCAAGCGACGGTGCCATTACCGCGATTGAAGTAGAGAAATACCTTGCTGCTCGCTGACTTTCTTCTCTAAGAAATAGAAGAAATAAGATATACTTAAATCAGGGACGCGCTAAAGAGGACGGATTATTCAGACTTAAGATAACTACAGAGAGCAGAAGAGATGATACAAATCCCCAGCAATCTCGTGGAAAGTATACCAAGCTTAAAGAAACGCTGGAAGACTGGCTTATTGGTCAAGATAAAGAGTTTATTGAACGAATGACTCAAGCACGCCGCGAGCATTATCTATTACATCTACCCACATATCGGACAGGGAAAATGGCGGCAGGAGATTACCGTATACTCGTTGGTACTCTCCTGAGGCGCTCCTTAGCATAAGTTAATCTATTTATGAAGATGCAGCGTTATATGAAAATAGCAGGTTGGATAGCACTTGCGTTAGCATTGAGCGTTGCTTTGTGGGCAAATAAAGAGCGCATCGCTTGGGAGAGAGAATATCGCGGCATTACCTTGGCAGTCTATTACGATCAACGATGTGGCAACAACGGCCTTTTTACATTTGATGAATTGGCGCAAGCAGGAATCGATGCTATCTTACTGCCCACATCAACGATTATCGCTGATATAGTAAGTATTTCTGCTGAGATTAATGCTGCCGGTCTTTCTCTCTATCTCTTTATCGATTACATCTGGCAATCAACGGAAGAGTGGCAATTACTGCTCGACCTTATTGACCCGCAAATCATTATATTAGATCCTGATATTGAGCTACAAGAGAGGATGAGCAAACTTGCAGCCGTAATCACTGGTCAAGCTCTCTCTGATCAGCCTTTGCTGCAGCTGGGAACGATCGAATTTTCTGATTTAACGATAACTCAATATTTATGGCAGCATCGATGGCGCAATGTCGTTCGTTTTCACGAAATAACAACCGAAGATTTGCTGCAAATGGAAGAGGAAGTGATAATCGCCCGGTGGCGCCGCGCCGTTCGTGAACGTAATATCCGTGGCCTTATTCTTCATCCACTTCCGTACCTCTCTTTGGTGGAGAACCTTGCTTATTTTACTCAAGTACATAATGTAGTGAGCAAGATGGGGTTCCAGCCGAGAGCTCAAATATCCTCTCCATCGCCGCAAAGCCCGTTGGTTCCCTTGTTAATCAGTATCGGGGTGATTGGATTACTCCTCCTTGTCGCTCTGAAAATACAACCGGAACGAGCGACGATTTATTTACTGGGAAGCATGGTCCTGATGGGAATTACTCTTTTTCTTCCTATTGATAGCATCATTGGGCGACAGGCGATCGCCCTGTTGATTGCTCTGCTTATGCCTGTTTTTGCCATGCTGCTGCTTCTTCCGCTGTTGATCACTAAACAAGGTTGGCAGGAAGGAATAAGAATAGTTTTACTTTTCTCTCTTATCTCCTTAAGTGCCGGATTGCTCATCAGCGCTCTTTTAGCTTCACCGGCTTTTCTCGTTAAAGTGTACCAATTTCGCGGTGTAAAACTTGCCCTTGCTCTTCCGCTTATTCTTACTGCAATTATCTATTATCGCCACATTGGGTTTAGTTCTCTTTATAGATCTATATCCTGGTTTCTAAGACCGAGCAAGCTAATCTTTATTACAGCAGCAGTGATTATATTAGCAGTTATTATTCTGCGCAGCGGTGATTATGGTCTTCTATATCTGGAATTTGAAAGGAATGTCCGACAATTCTTGGAAGAGACTCTCCACGCGCGGCCACGGTTCAAAGAATTTCTGTTCGGCCACCCGCTCTTATTCCTTGCTGCTGCGAGTGCAGCGAGTAATTTAAAAAACCTTGCTGTAGTTCTGGGAATGGTCGGACAAGTATCAATCATCAATACCTTTGCCCATGCCCATACACCAATCTATCTATCGCTGTTACGCACTGGCAATGGGTTACTGTTAGGTCTTCTTGTCGGCGGCATCTTATACTTAATTTTAAACCAGGTTCGAGGAACGAAAAGACTAAGTAATTAGTGATTGCATCAAGCACCATTGTTCGCGCGAATTACCAATCACCAGTTACTAATCACCTTGTATATTGGAAGTATGCGCAACGAGTTCTCTTTTTCGGTAAGACCATATAGAATGTTGGAAGAGAAGGATTGTATCTTGGTGGCTAAGTAATTACAATTGAATATGGTGTATAATATCACGTAAAGATAAACGGGAGGAAGTGATGGCGCAGCAACGACTGGATAGTGCACAAATTAGTGATTTATGGCACAAAGCGCTCACTTTACTGAATGATCGTGTTCTCAAAGCGTGCCTCCCGCAAAACTCAAAGTATATTGCTCTGGGCGAAGATACGATCAAGATCAGAGTGGACAGCGAATTTAAGAAAGAGTACTGCTACCAGAAACTTGCTAAATTAGAAAAGATAGTGGGAGGAGCATTTGGGAAACACTACGTCATTATAACAGAACTCCCTTTGATCGAAGAACTTGATCAAGTAGAAGAGAGACCCAATCTTCACTCAAAAATAGCTGTATCAGGGACTAGAGAGAACCAAATAGAAGAGAAACCCGATCTTCATACTAAAATAGCAGTATTGGGAATTGGAGACGGCGGAGTAAATGCGATCAATAGAATGAAAAAACAAGGGCTGCGCGGCACCAAATTGATCGCACTCGATACCGATTACCAAATTCTGAACATCTCAGCAGCTGATCAGAAATTACAAATAGGAGCGGATATCACTGCCGGTCGGGGGACTGGGGGGGATATCAAGAAAGGTGAATTGGCAATAGAAAAATCTCGCTGGGAAATCTCATCCCTCATTGCAGGGATGGATCTTATTTTTCTTGCCTGCGGCCTTGGTGGAGGAACAGGAACCAGCGCTGCACCGATGATCGCCCAGATAGCAAAAGAAGCAGGAGCATTAACGATTGGGGTAGTTACTCAACCATTCTCTTTCGAGGGGATGATCCGCCAACAGCGAGCTGAGCAAGGATTACTCAAATTACGGCAGACTGCCGATGTAACGATTGCAATCTTCAATGATCGTTTATTGGAGACATCTCTAAAAGGATTATCAATGATTCAAGCATTTGAGCTCGCTGACAATGTCTTATACCAGGGAGTGCGTGGCATCTCTGATTTAATAACGATTCCGGGCATCATTAACCTGGATTTTGCTGACATACGCAGTATGCTCACCACCGCAGGAACAGCAATGATGGGAATGGGGGAGGCAGAAGGAGAACAACGCGCACTTACCGCAGCAAAGTTAGCATCTTACAATCCTCTTCTTGATGGTGGGTCAATCCGCGGAGCACAGAAATTAATCATGAATGTGACTGGTGGAATAGACATGAGGTTAGATGAGGTGACCCAAGCCGCTGATCTGATCCGTAAAGCGACTGCGACTGAATGTGAAATCGTCTTCGGTGCGGTGGTAGATAAACGACTGACTGGTCGTCTACAAATTACGATTATTGCTACTGCCTTTCAAGTAGTTACGGAAAAACAACAGTATGACCATCGTAAGAAGCGCGAGCGAATATCAACAGCTAATCTGGAAATCCCGACCTTCTTACGACGTCAACAACAAGAAGAGCAAGCAGCAAAGAAAAAGGAGAGCGGGAAGAAGGAAGAGGAAAAAGGGAAGAAGGCAAAAAGATAAATGGTGAGGATGATAAGATGAGCATTGAGTTAAGAAAGTCAAGACAAGAATAAGATTGATCGCTAACTCAAAACGCATCCCCGTTCGTCTTAGTATTCGAGATTATCCTTGATACTAAAGTTCTCCACCGCTGCACACAGATTTAAAAACGCTAACCCAATTCGATTGATCAATCCGTATTTATTGACAGATGCGTTACCTCATCGAAAAATGCACTCAACAGTCAATTCGCTTACAAAATAACTTATATCTGGGTTATAATTTAGCTTAGAAAAATCTATTAGCTGAGGTGAAAAATGATTAAGGATTTAATTTACCGCACTCGCAGCTTTCGGCGGTTTGACCAGAAGATGACTATATCGCGTCAGGTACTAGTTGAGTTGGTCGATCTTGCTAGGCATTCCGCCTCAGCTAAAAATCTGCAGCCACTCAAGTACTTTCTTTCCTGGGAGTCAGCATCAAACGCCCGTATTTTCTCTACCCTCACCTGGGCAGCGGCACTGAAGGATTGGGAAGGCCCAGCCAAAGGAGAACGACCATCGGCATATATCATCGTGCTCGGTGATACTGAAATATCTACTCACTTTGGGTATGATCCCGGTATTGCCAGCCAGAGTATTATGCTTGGTGCCAGGGAGAAGGGGCTGGGAGGATGTATCTTAGCCGCAATTGATCGCCTAAAACTCCGTGCAGCGCTGAACATTTCTGATCGCTACGAGATACTCCTGGTGCTGGCGATCGGAAAACCAGCGGAAAGTGTAGTCATCGAGCCAATCGGGCCAGAGAAGAACACAGGATACTGGCGCGACAGTCAGGGCGTCCACCATGTGCCCAAGCGCTCACTGGATGAAATCATCCTTTATTAGGTGAAGATTTTCCAGGGATTAAATTTAAATTTTAGCCGCGGAAAGACGCTGATGAACGCAAAGATGAATATTAATGATCCTACGTACAAGAATACTTCATCTGCGTGATTCTGCGGCTGATTTATGGTAGTTGTCATGTCAACAACCCTTCGTCATTGCGATAAGAGAGAGAAGAACTTGTAGTCGGGCTCGTCCCTGAGCCCGACGAGACAGAAAGACAGAACCTGCACCTTTGACGCACAAACCGTGATTCGATGGTCTGTCCATCAATGATCCACAAACGATCG
>CAZORT010000025.1:0-10553 GCA_964582575.1 uncultured Thermotogae bacterium | reverse complement strand
CCTCTCTACCGGAAAGTACCTGTTATTGGGAAGATTGTTCAGAAGATTGTTCAGAGGAGTGAGCCAGCGATATTCGTCGTTGCCCGTAAGGGGCAGAGGGTATACTGTGCCTAACACTACTTGGAGCGGACGCTACCGCGTCGCTCAAGCCAGTTTCGTTAAGCTGCTAACGCTAGGCGTTAGACGGCTCGTTTGTCACAGCAGAAGAAACAAAGAGGTTATATGTCACGTAACGAGCAAAGGAACAATCAGCCTTTACCACGCCATGTGGCAGTGATCATGGATGGTAATGGTCGTTGGGCTCAAGCACGTCAACTGCCACGTATCGCCGGCCATCATATTGGCGCACAAAGAGCGGAAGAACTGATCTGCTTTGCTGGCGGCAAGCTTAATCTTCCTTATTTAACATTATTTGCCCTATCTGCAGAAAATTGGTACCGGCCAAAAAGTGAAATAAATTCTCTCCTTCAACTACTTGATCAATTCATTGCCGATAAGTTAAAGGAATTTACGGCTAATAATGTAAAATTACTCGTCATCGGTGATTGTTCTGTTTTTCCCGCGAGCCTGCAGCGAACGATTGAGCATGCTGTTGCCTCTACAGCAGATAATAGTGGGCTTGTCCTCACCATAGCGCTCAACTACAGCGGACGGCAGGAGATTATCAGCGCTTGCCGTAAGATCAATGCGGAGATCGCTGTCGGAACGATCGATCCAGAGCAACTTGATATAGAGACTTTCCGCTCATATCTATATGCTCCTTCTGTTCCTGATCCTGATCTGATCATCAGAACAGGAGGAGAACAGCGAGCGAGCAATTTTCTTATCTGGCAATTGGCGTATGCAGAACTTTATTTTACCAAAACAATGTGGCCTGATTTCACGCCAAAGGAATTTCTACATGCGATTAGCGACTTTCAAACGCGATGCCGCCGGTTCGGCGCTACAGAGGAGAAAAATGAATGTTATTAAACGAATTGTTACGTCAGTGTTCCTTGTTCCATTAATGTTGGGACTCTTATACATTGCCGCGCGGTATCACCTGCCATGGATAATTGGGATGATACTCACTATAGTAGCAATTCCTGCTGGATCAGAGTACATAAAATTGATGCACAGAATCGACATCAAAGTAGCACGTTGGGAATTTATTGCTACAATACCGTTTATCATCTTCGCCTATATTATTTTTGATGGTCGATATGGAGATATTGCGCTCCTAATAGGAATCTCATACCAGATATTACGTCATCTACCCGGAGGCCAGCATCGCCAGGGGTTGGCTGTGATCGCTGCCGGCTCATTCGGTCTGCTATACATACCGTGGTTACTCCATTTCTTCTATCGTATCTTTGCCAGTGGGCCCGAAGGTTGGATCCATGCATCAACTGTCTTTCTGATGGTATGCGCATATGACGCAGGAGCATATGCTGTTGGGTCCCGTTTTGGTCGTCGCCGCGCTTTTCCACTGGTCAGTCCGAATAAGACATGGGAAGGACTTATCGGAGGTTTTATCTTGACAGTGATAATTGCCGCTCTTTCACCGATAATGATCCGTGAACTTACTGTTGAGAAATGGATTCTTCACGTGCTGTTGTCCGCAGGTCTTATTAGTGCAGCGACTCAGATTGGAGATCTATTTGAATCGAAGCTCAAACGCGCTGCCGGAGTTAAAGACTCCGGCCGGTTCCTTCCCGGTCACGGCGGAGCACTCGATCGGCTCGATGGATTTCTTTTTGCGCTGCCGGCATTTTATTTTTATTTCCATTATGTCCTCGGATTTATCTGAATCTGTTCGCAGAACTCTGGTGTTAGCATAAGATAAAAAATCGCGACTTAAGTTCAAATATCCTTGGATGAATCGGTTGACTTAAGAGATTCACCCGCATTGCTCAAGAACCTTTCGGTAAACAGGTCGCAGGTAATCTTTGAGTCAGTGAGATGAATCGCTGCAATTTTTCATCGCATTATATCTTCTCTCCAATTCAGCGACATCAATCTTAGCGAGCAAGAAAGATTCGGAAGATATCTTCCTCCCTCCAGCAATAGTATTAAGTTCATCCCATGTACCTTGCACTGCACCCATTCTGGTGAGAATCGCTGCAGAGAATCGTGGAAGAAATGGCTGCAGCAAGACAGCGATCGTCTTGACAAGATGGAACCCGGCGATCACTCCTTGCGGATCATTCGTTTGCCAGGGACGTTTCTGTTGGAAATACTCATTACCAAAACTAGCTAATGAGGCAACGACGCGCACTGCAATTGCAATGCTTCCTGCTTCTATGGCGCGTTCATACTCCATAGTACTTATCTTCAACTGCTCTGCGACCTTTGGGTCGAGTTTACCGATAGGGACAATCCCATCATAATTACGTTGGATAAACGTCAATACTCGATTGATCAGGTTACTAATGTTATCGATCAGTATCCCGTTTATTACCCGATCAAGCTCGGCCCATGAGAAGTTAACGTCCTGAGTTTCCGGCCGATTATACAACAGATAAAATCGCCAATATTCCGGATCGAGCAGCTTGATCGCCTCGTCAGCATAGATCCCTCTTCCTTCACTCTTTGAAAACCGTTCACCATCGATCCAATTTAGAAACTCACTGGCCGCAATCTGATCAGGAAGATGATAGCCCTCGCCAGTAGCAATGAGTTGCGCCGGAAAGATAATAACATGAAACGGGATATTGTCCTTGCCGTGCGTATAAACTTGTTTTACATCATCTCCAAACCAGAACTTTCGCCACTCCTCTTCTTGTCCCTGATTACGAAAATGTTCGATTGTAGCAGAGAGATAACCGAGCGCTGCTTCAGCCCAAACATAGATCACTTTCCCCTCTGCGCCAGTGAACGGAGCAGGGATTCCCCACTTTAAATCACGTGTAATTGCGCGTGGATGCAGTCCATTGTCGATCATTTGCGTGGCAAATTGTTTCACATTACTACGAAAGTTGCGTGAAGCGATATACTCACGTAATTGTGGGGAGAGTTTCTCTAAGTCAAGATACCAATGACGTGTAGGTTTACGTATAATCTCTCCTCTGCCACAAAAACTGCATTCGGCATCTTGTAACTCTTCCGGTTCAAGCAAAACACCACACGCATCACATTGATTGCCCTTTACTCGCTCCATCTTACATTTTGGGCAGCGGCCTGTAATCAACCGATCAGCAAGGAACTGATTGCAGATCATGCAATAAACTCGTTCCTCTTCCGCAGTGGTGATATAGCCATTGGCATCTATTTTATGATAGATATCAACGACAACCTCCTTGTGCACTGGCGACTCAGTAGTTGTGTAATTATCAATTGCAATATCAAAGGTTTTGATTATCGCGAGAATTTGCGAGTGAACTTGTTCGACCAACTGTGCTGAAGATAGTTTGCTGCGTGTAGCCTCATATTCAATCCGTGTTCCATGAGCATCAGTCCCTGAAACATGGAGCGTCTCATATCCGCGCAGACGATAGTAACGCGTAAGCACCTCCCCAGAAAGTAGACACCCAATAAGATTGCCTAAATGGGGAATACCTGACCCATACGGCCAAGCACTACATATCAAGATACGGCTTACCTTTTTTTTCTGCTCGATCTCCATACACACTTCCTCATATCACAAAATATGTAACGTCAAAGTATAGCGCTGTATGTGCATCGCTACAAGGAAAGAAGAAGACTCTCTGATAAGGGTTTTCTTTCCTCTTCAATTTGCTCATACTTCCAATATACAAGGTGATTAGTAACTGGTGACTGGTAATTAGCGCGAACAATGGTGCTTACCCGATCACCAATCACTTAGTCTCTAAAGTCTCTTTGCGGCAATACCTCTTCCATCAAGGAGAGAGGGGACGGGCTGCTTTTTTGTCCGTATTGATAGGTTTCTCTCTTGCTGTGCACGATTTACAATTATTCAAAAACGGATTTAGCGCCCGTTCTTTTGCCAGTGTTGTTATCGGACCATGACCGGGATAGAGGGTATAATCGCCTGGAAGAGCGGCTAATCTCTGCAACGAGGTTGTCATATCCCGTGACGATCCTCCGGGAAAATCAGTCCGTCCGATCGATCCGGCAAAGATGAGATCACCGCAAAAGATGATTCCATCGCCAACAAGGATAATACTGCCAGGAGAATGGCCCGGCATATGCATCACTTCCAGTCTCCCTGCCCCGACCTTATCCCCTTCGTCAATGAATCGATCTACTTTGACCTCTGGTGGGACTGTCTCACGAAAGAGCGCTAAATCAGCACGGTGAAGCAGTATCTTTGCTCCATATTTCTTTTTAAGCACCGAGTCTCCACCAACGTGGTCAAAATGACCGTGGGTATTGATGATCATATCAACTTTCTCAGTATCAATCAGCTTAAACAACTTATCAGAGGTCGTTGCTGGGTCAATGATAATCAGAAGATCATCTGTACGGAGAAGATAACAATTAGTCCAAAGATTGCCTAATGGAAGCGATTCGATTTTCATTGCTACCTCATTGGGGTTGATCATAAACTATCGCGTACGTGCCACAGTAAGGACAAAGACTCTTTCGTAGCCTGCTTTTTTGAGTACCTGGGCACATTCATCAACGGTTGTGCCGGTAGTATAAACATCGTCGATCAGCATCGTCCGGCCCGCTCTGATCGCTGTTGTACATGTAAATGCATTACGCAAATTGTCATGTCGCAACTCGCGCGACAATCCAGTCTGCGGTGGAGTGGTGCGAATCTTCCGCAGCCCATGTTCCAGAGGCACACCAAAGAGGCGACTGAGATTATTTGCCAACAACCGGCTTTGGTTGAACCCGCGTTCTCTTTGCTTACGCCGATCAAGCGGAACATAGGAAAATGTATCGACGCTACCGAACGGATCTTCGCGGTGCAGGTAATCGGCCATCAAAACTGATAATTCTTTGGCAATCGCTTTTTCACCTTCAAATTTAAGCCCCTGAATCAATCGTTGCCATTCATCGCCGTAAATGCCGAGCGAACGAGCCATATCGAAATGGCGCAGTTTGATTCCGCAGGAATGGCACAGATCGATCATTTCATCGGATAAAGGGTGACCGCAAATTACGCACATAGGTCTGTTTATTTGCGATAAACTATTACGACAGTTGTCACAGATAACATTTAGCTGTTCTACCTCTTCTCGGCATAAATAACATTGGGGGGGAAAGAAGAGACTGACCAATCCCACCCCCACAGCGTTAATTTGTTTGCCAGTTTTAGAGAAGACGCGCCACATCGATCAACCGGTTAGCATATCCCCATTCATTATCATAGAAGGCAATTATCTTTACCAGGTCATTGTCAACGATGCGCGTAGATGTAAGATCGACGATCGAAGAATGAGCATCACCAATACAATCGCTCGATACCAATGGAACATCAGCCGTTGCCAATATTCCGCGCAGTTCGCCGGCTGCGTAGCGTTGCAATGCCTCGTTCACCTCATCCACAGTGACCGTCCTGCTCAATTTGGCAACAAAGTCCGTGACCGACCCTGAAGGGACAGGAACGCGTAACGCTATCCCATCCATCTTTCCCTTTAACGCAGGAATGATAATGGCTGTAGCAGTAGCTGCTCCTGTGGTGGTGGGAACGATATTGATCGCTGCTGCACGGCCGCGCGCTATCGTCTTCCATTTAGCGGGTGAATCGACAAGACCCTGACCGGCAGTGTAGGCGTGAATCGTTGTTAAGAATCCTTTTTCAATGCCGAATTCATTCTCCAGCACCATCGCAATCGGCGCCAGACTATTAGTAGTACAGGAAGCGGCAGAGACGATAGAATGGAGGTTCGGATTGTAAATATCATTATTTACTCCGAATACCAGTTGCGGAATCTTCTCTTTTCCTTCCCCTTCTGTCGGAGCGCTAATCAGAACCTTGGCTGCTCCAGCAGAGAGGTGGAGCGCTGCTTTGTCAAAACTGAGAAATATACCGGTCGATTCAACAACCAGATCAACAGCGAATTCTTTCCATGGTAACTTTCTTGGATCGGGCTGATTGAGTAGAGGAAGAAACTTCTTATCAATAAGAATTCCTCCTTCTCCTGCCTCAACTTCACCGCTGTAGCGACCGTATACAGAATCGTACTTTAACATATACGCTGCTGTTCTGGGATCCAAATTAATATCATTGATCGCCATAACTTGCAGATCATCATGGTCTTTGATGGCACGTAAAAAGGCCCGCCCAATTCTGCCAAACCCGTTTATCGCTATCTTTTTCAACTTAATAACCTCCTATTTTGCTCGTTTAACCATCGCTAAAAAATAACGATGGATGCGTAGATCATCTGTCAATTCCGGATGGAAACTTGCGACTAATACGTTCTTCTCCTTTGCCATCACTGGAAACTCCAACGGCAAAGAGGCTGCTCTTCCATTCGGGCTATGATGTGCCAACACCTGTACTCCATCTCCGACACGGATAATCAAGGGGGCACGAATAAAGACTGCCGGCACATCAGAACCAATCTCTGTGATTACAAGTTTAGTCTCAAAGCTGTTGATTTGCCGGCCAAATGCATTCCTACGCACCGTTATATTGATCGCATTCAACTGGTGGCCGCTACTTTCATTCTCGATCTGATTCGCCAAAAGAATCATTCCGGCGCAAGTGCCGAAGAGAGGCAGACCCTCACGTGCCAATCGGCCAATTCGGTCTCTCAATTCCTTATCCATCAACTTTGAAATTGCCGTTGACTCTCCACCCGGCAGGATGAGCCCGTCGACTCTATCCAGATCAGCAGCCTGCTTGACAATCAATATTTCTTGCTCCAGATGCTTAATTGCGGCAAGATGTTCCCGTATCGCTCCTTGAAGAGCAAGCACACCGATTCTCATTAACGGACCTGCATTATTTCGTGCGGCGGGATTTCATCGATATTGATTCCGACCATCGGTTCTCCCAGATCAGCCGATACTGCAGCAAGAATCTTGGGATCGTTGTAATGCGTCGTCGCCTTTACTATTGCCTGTGCACGTATCGCCGGATCACTCGCTTTAAATATTCCGCTGCCAACAAAGATGCCATCACAACCAAGTTGCATCATCAACGCCGCATCAGCTGGGGTGGCGATTCCACCGGCAGCAAAATTAACGACTGGCAGTCTTCCTTCACTGCGAATGAGAAGGAGGATCTCATACGGCGCTCCCATCTCTTTTGCCATCTGCATCAACTCTTCTACCGGAGCGGCAAGGACAGCGCGTATCTGTTCATTTATCAATCGCATATGTTTTACTGCCTCAACCACATTACCGGTTCCTGGCTCGCCTTTAGTACGAATCATTGCCGCTCCTTCCGCTATTCTACGGCAGGCTTCACCAAGATCTCGCGCTCCGCAGACAAATGGCACGGTAAATGCCCATTTATCAATATGGTACTGCTGATCAGCCGGAGTGAGGACCTCTGATTCGTCGATGTAATCGACTTCCAGCGCTTGAAGGATCTGTGCTTCACTAAAGTGACCGATTCGCACTTTAGCCATCACCGGAATTGAGACCACAGACATAATCTCTTTAATTATTGTTGGGTTAGCCATCCGGGCTACTCCGCCTTGAGCACGAATATCAGCTGGCACACGTTCGAGCGCCATAACGGCTACTGCCCCTGCATCTTCAGCAATTTTAGCCTGCTCAGCAGTAGTGACATCCATAATCACTCCTCCTTTGAGCATCTCGGCTAATCCTTTCTTTACACGAAATGTTCCTCTTTCCATCATCCTTCACCTCTTAATAAATGCAGCGTACAGATATCAATCGCCCAGTTGTCAACCCTCATAACCCATTGCTCAGGTTCAAGGTTTCGGGCTAACGGTTCTTCTCTCTGTTGTCAATCAGCCGGCGAGAGGAGTTGAACCTCCGACCTACGGTTTACGAAACCGTTGCTCTACCATTGAGCTACGCCGGCACAATTATAGAGTATAATTATACTAATAGCATAAGGAGAAAGTCAACGGAGAATGAGTCAATTATTAAATTTCATGCGGCGGATAGACTGATGGATGGAATAGCAATAGCCGCCTCAATAAGCGAGATGAGACCACTACTTATTGGCGGTTTAATTCAGCAAATTGCGCAAACCGGCGAAGACGGATTCGTATTATATATCTACGCCAGCACAGAGCAAAGAGTCCTTCTTATCCCGCACCGAGCGCGAATCCATCTCACCTCTCACTCGTTACCACACCCTACGTCGCCATCACCTTTCTGCATGCTGCTGCGTAAATACTTACGGTATGGCCGAATCATTGATATAACACAAGAAAGGTATGAACGGGTAATACGGTTTGTGATTACGCGTAAAGTCGGCTCTAATATCCTCACATATCAATTGGTCGGCGAACTCCTCGGTAATAGCGGTAATCTGATCCTTCTTCATGACGAAGAGATCATTGATGCCCTGTACCGTCGCCCCACAGGCAGCCGGCCGATCGCTCCCAGTAAACGCTATCTCCCTCTGCCAGCGCAACTGAAGATTGAACCACATCTTCTTACCAGCCAAGAGACAGAGATGATCATCAGCAGTGGTGACCCTATTCAAAGACTATCTGCCCGTGTCGCAGGAATCAATAAACAGACGGCACGTCACATTATCATTGCCGGCAATCAACCAGGAGCATCGGTTTTTACCAGTTTCCAGCGGGTTATGGCTCAGATTGATTCGCCGTTACCGTTCTACTATCCGGCTGATTCACGCGCCTCTTTCTTCCCGCTAATTGAGAACGGAGAGGGTGAAGAGACAAGTACCTTTGCCGCTGCGCTTGACCGTGAGTATGCAGCACAAGAGCAAGGAGCACGGGAAGAGGATCATAACGCCAGTCTCATCTCTCTGTTCACCGCAGAGATAGAGCGCTATCAGCGCGCCATAGAGAAAGTAGAGCAATGGGTCGCTGAAGCAATGCAAGCTGACTGCCTGCGACGGAGGGCCGACGTGATAATGGCCAATTTACATCGGTTAAAGAAGGGATCTGCCACCACTATTATCGTTGATCCTTACAGCGGAGAAGAGAGAGAGATTGAGATCGATCCATCGATAAAACCGGTTGAGTATGCACAACGCCTTTACCGACGAGCAGGTAAACTTCAACGGGGGATGAGAATGGCACAGGCGCGATTAGATGACCTTAAGCAAAAGATTACACTCCTTAAGAGCGGCCTCTCCACTCTGCACTCTGATGGTTGGCCCAGTGATGAAGCTGTCTTATTAGCGGAAGAACGCCGGCAGAGACCGCAGCGTAAACGGAATCGAGAGGAGAGAGAGACCGCGCCACGAATGTATAATATTGCTGGCTTTATTGTGCGAATAGGTAAGAATGCTATCCAAAACGATCGTTTGGTTCGTCAAGCTTCACCTGATGATTTGTGGTTTCACGCACGCGGCCACCCAGGATCGCATGTAATCATCAGTCGAGGTAATAAACGCGATGTGCCGAATGCGGTCATCGAAGCTGCAGCCAAATTGGCAGCACGCCATTCACAAGCAGAACAAACAGGGAAAGTGGAAGTAAGTTATACTAAGGTAAAATATCTGCGTAAACCAAAAGGAGCTCCTCCAGGGGTGGTAATTTTATCGCAAGAGGATACACTTGTAGTTAGATTGGACGACCGGAGACGCGACAGATAATCGCGATCAATATGATTCCCTGTTTCGTCTCATAATAAGAGTTTAAGGAGTCTTAAGAGAAAATATGATGGAGATTGTATTAACATTAATCGCTGTATTTAGCGCGATCATATTCCATGAGTATGCGCATGGTTATGTTGCTTTTCGGCTTGGCGATCCTACTGCTCGCGCACACGGCCGGTTGACGTTCAACCCGCTGGCTCATATTGATCCGATCGGAACTCTGCTTGTGCCAATAATTGCTCTTATCCTGTTCCGTGTGCCTATCGGTTGGGCCAAGCCAATACCGGTAAACCCAGGGAATTTTCGTAATCCTTACCAAGGGATGTTCTATGTCGCGATAGCCGGCCCACTTACCAATATCGGGCTGGCTGTGGCAACGGCGATTGTCGGACAGTTTCTGTTAGCTCTCTTCCCTGTTATTCATAATATGTGGCTTATCAATCTATTCTTCCTGCTTGGAATATTTGTCCTTATCAACCTCTTATTAGCGTTGTTTAACATGATCCCCATTCCTCCGCTAGACGGGTCACGGATTCTCTCCTACTTCCTTCCTCCTGAAGGGAGGCGATTTCTTGCTATCTTTGAGCGATATGGATTCATAATTATCCTGGGATTTTTTCTGTTGGGTGGGCTGGGAGTCATCTTCACCGTAGTGGAAACCGTGTGGAGTGAACTTATTGGTATGCGCTGGAGAATGATATTACGATTAATAGGATTATAAGACGATCAATATTGATCTTTGGTATAATAAAACTTCGCTGAATTTGTAGACATATATTGACTTTTGTCGTATAGTTTCGCAAGGAGTTGAAGAGTGATTAGAACAGTCAGGATAGCCAGTCCTCTCAATAAAGGTAAGCTGGAGCAAGTTCACCATTTCCTGGAGACCTACCAGAACTGTGTCAACTACTTTGTAGCC
>CAZORT010000024.1:0-10632 GCA_964582575.1 uncultured Thermotogae bacterium | reverse complement strand
CGGTCGATTCGATCGTTTGTGGATCAATCGACGGTTTGTGGATTAATCCCACCAATCCGACAGGCTAATAGATTGAGGACAACATAAATATGCAACATAGCTTTATTAACGCATCTTCACAGGAAGAGAAGATATTTGACGTTGTAATTATCGGAGCAGGTATAATCGGTGCGGCAATTGCGCGTTGGCTCAGTCAATATACTTTACAAGTGGCTGTGGTGGAGAAGGAATGGGAAGTTGGTCTGGGTGCAAGTTGTCGTAATTCCGGTGTTATTCATGCTGGAATTTACTACGAACCTGGCAGTTTGCGCGCCAAGCTATGTATCGAAGGGCGTCAGCTATTGCAACAATGGTGCGACGATTTAGGCGTGCAATATCGTTTCCCTGGTCAACTGATTGTGGCACAGAAGCAAGCAGAGCTACCTGAATTAAAACGGCTCCTCTTGCAAGGTAAAGCCAACAGCGTGGACGGGCTGCAGATCATCACCGGAGATGAGATTACAGCTCTTCAGCCGGGCATCGCTGGAATAGCCGCTCTTTATGTGCCGTTAAGCGGTATTGTATCGCCCTATAAATTAACGATCGCAATTGCCGAGAGCGCAGCCTATAATGACGTCTCTTTTTTTCTGGGCAATAAAGTAACCGGAATCACCTATAAGAAGCAGATATACTATGTGCAGACCGAAAAAATAACCCTCCCTTGCCGGTGGGTTATTAATGCTGCTGGTCTGTTTGCTGACCAGATCAGTAAGATGTTAGATATATCTGTCCCAACCATCTACCCGTGCCGCGGTGAATATCTGATATTAGACAAAGAAGTGGGTAAAGAGTTTAAGATGTTAGTCTATCCGGCGCCTCCGCCGCAAGGAGGTGGGTTGGGAGTCCACCTGACCCCGACTATCGAAGGGAATATATTACTCGGCCCTTCGGCAGAATATGTCTCAGAGCAGGAGGATCACGCTTGTACCGATGCAATTGCACGCCAACTCCTGACTGAGGCAATAAAACTTTGGCCTGCTTTGCCGACAAATAGAATTATTAACGCCTACGCCGGCCTCCGCGCTAAACTTACTTCCCCGGGAACAGGTGGATATTCCGACTTTTTCATTGAAGAGGCGCCCTACTTCTCGCAATTTATCAACTTGATAGGGTTAGAATCGCCAGCACTTACAGCAGCGCCAGCGATTGCACGATATGTAGTGGAAATGATCAAAACACAGGAGGAATTAAAGCGTAAACCCACCGCGAAGTTACGTCATTATCGCCAGCCGCAGCGATTTGACACTCTCTCTGAACAGGAGAAAGAAAAGTTGGTCGATATTCATCCTGATCATGGCGAAATAATCTGCCGCTGTGAAGGAGTGACAAAGAACGAAGTCTTGCAAGCTCTGCAGAGCCCATTAGGAGTTAAGACGCTGGTGGGGCTCAAATACCGCTGTCGCGTGATGATGGGACGTTGTAGTGGAGGATACTGCCTGCCGCGCATTGTAACATTGCTGATCGATGAATATGGCTGGCAACCAACAGACTTTCACCTACAAGGGAAAGATTCTACTATGTTCAGTGGGTGGGTAAAGGAATCTTCTCATGGTTGATAAGTTTGATGTCGCGGTGATCGGTGGCGGACCAGCCGGGCTTGCCGCAGCAGTAGCAGCACGAAAGGAAGGCGCCGACGTAATCCTGATCGACCGTAATCCTGACCTGGGAGGAATCCTAAACCAGTGTATCCATGATGGGTTCGGCATTCATCTCTTCGGAACTTCACTTACTGGACCAGAGTTTGCACAGCGATATATCGCGCAAGCCCAGGAAAAAGATGTAAGAGTAATGTCCTCTACTATAGTTACTCAGTTAACTTCTGATCGCCGGTTGATCTGCTCCTCTTTCGGTCTCCGGCGGCAGATAGAGGCACGTGCAGTTGTATTAGCCATGGGCTGCCGTGAACGAACCCGCGGGATGTTGATGATCCCTGGCGATCGGCCAGCAGGAATCTATACCGCTGGCGTAGCGCAAAACCTGCTCAATGAACAGAATATATTGATCGGACGCAAAGTAGTCATCCTTGGCTCAGGGGATGTGGGTCTTATTATGGCGCGCAGTCTAACCTGGGAAGGAGCAACAGTTTTAGCTGTAATAGAAAAGCTCCCCTATCCATCGGGATTAACACGTAATATCGTCCAATGCTTGGAAGATTATGATATCCCGCTTTATCTTTCCCATACAGTAAAAGCGATCCACGGACGCACCCGAATTGAGGCGGTAACAATAGCGCAAGTAGAGAACTCAGGAAAGCTAATTACTGGGAACGAGTTCTCACTTACCTGCGACACACTTCTCCTTTCAGTCGGACTCATCCCTGAGAACGAATTATCCCGTGGTGCCGGAGTGGAGATTGACCACCAGACAGATGGGGCAATAGTCGATGATCGCTGTATGACCAATATCGAAGGAATCTTCTCGTGTGGCAATACATTACATGTGCATGACTTAGTCGATTGTGCAGCACAAGAAGGAGAAAGAGCAGGATTAATGGCAGCGCAATACGCACAAAGTCCCTTTACTCCCAGCCGCAAGATTCCAGTACGCGCAGGGAGAGGAGTGCGTTATGTGCTGCCCCACTATCTTACCACAACAGAGAAAGCTCTTTTGTCACTGCGCGCACAAGTGCCAGGTAAAGATCAAGAAGTAACTCTGTATGCTGAGAAGCGAGTAATCTTTACCAAACAGCTGCCGCACGTACATCCAGCTGAAATGATTCAACTGGAGGTATCACTCCCCATAGGGGAAGTGATACAGACGGTGGAGGTTTGCATAAGATGAACTGTAAAAAGATGACCTGTCTTCTTTGCCCAACAGGATGTCGGTTAACAGTGGAGTGGATTGCCGACCCAAAACCAATTATACAGCGAGTACGCGGGATGATGTGCGAAAAAGGCCAGAACTACGCGTTTGAGGAGATAACCCGCCCCCTACGCATTCTTACTACTACCATATTGGTCAGCAACGGAACTCGTCGCATGACTAGTGTAAAAACAGCCACGCCAATTTCCAAGCAATCCATCCCACATGCACTCAAAGAGTTAAAACTCCTTGTAATACCAGCCCCAGTCTATCTGGGACAGATCTTAATCAAAGATATAGTTGGCACAGGAGTATCTATAGTTGCAACGCGAGCTGTGGCAGTAGCGGAGCAGGAGAAGAAGAGGAGAGGAGAGGAGAGGAGAGAAGAGGAGAAGATAAGAAATTGAAATAGTTCCTTCTGATCCTGCAACTTCCTACATTCACAGTTCACAGTAAACAAGGAGGGAACAGGGGAGTCGGTTTCCCTCGCCCATACCGATTCGAACGGCAGCCTGCGGATTGGGAAAAATTAACGCTATCAAGGAGGTTAATCAACGTTACAAAACCTAATCCGTATGGGGTATAAGCCCATTATTACGGCTGGCTCCACGCCACGGACTGGTAGATTCTTGATCTTCATCATCTGATAAAGATAAACCTACATCGTTCTCCCCTGTTCGTTGGTAATGACTCTCTCGGCCTTACGACGGCCGAGGTTATTATCACGACCTTTATTTTATAATAATAAACTGAGGTAGCTTAGCCACCTCAATCTAATTTTTTACCATATTTTCCTATATTATACGGACAAAATTCTTCTTTGTCAAGGAGAATTATTATAACCAGATTTATTCCCACTTTCACCGGAAGAACGATCAACGGCCGTGGTCTGAGAATCAAGTAAAGTAGATAGCTTATGGTGAAGAAAGCATCTTTAAATTTGTCAAGTTGCAAGACGCATTCTCAATGCATATCCTATTATAGTAATAACGGTGGAAATAGAGGACAACTATGGTATTTTTCTTTTGCTGGAGGTAATCGTGCAGATAGCATATATTAAACAATTGCCAACAAAAATTGGTGAGCAGGTAAAGCTGCGGGGTTGGTTATACAACAAGCGTTCAAGTGGTAAAATTCAGTTTCTGCAAATCCGCGACGGCACCGGTGTCGTACAAGGCGTGCTCACTGCTGATCGATCAACACCGGAAGTTTTCCAATGTGCACAGACCCTTACCAAAGAATCATCGCTAATTATTTGCGGCACAGTACGACAAGATAAGCGTGCACCGAGTGGTTGTGAGATCGATATTACTGCTATTGATGTTATACATTTGAACATCGAATTATTTCCGATTGAGCTTAAAAAGCAGACATCGCAGTATCTGATGGACCATCGTCATTTATGGATTAGAACCGGTAAACAAGTTCCAATTCTTAGAATAAGAGATGCTGTCATGCACGCAATCCGGCAATTTTTTTATGAATATGAATTTATCGCTACTGAAGCGCCGATTCTCACTGGAACAGCAGTGGAAGGGACGACAACCCTGTTTGAAATGGACTATTTCGGGCAACCAGCATACTTGTCGCAGAGCGGGCAACTCTATTTAGAGGCAACTGCGATGGCGTTAGGGCGTGTTTATTGGATTGGACCTATCTTTCGTGCCGAAAAATCAAAGACACGCAAACATTTGACAGAGTTTTGGATGGCAGAAGCGGAGATGGCTTACTATGATCATAATGACAATTTAACTCTGCAACAGCAGCTAATCAATTACATCATCAACCATGTAATCGACGAGCGGGAACAAGAGTTAATCATGCTCGGCCGTGATGTCAATCTTCTCCGTGAGCAAGTTACGTTGCCATTTCCACGGATCACTTATCGGGCAGCAATAGATATTCTCCGAAAAAAAGGATTGGAGATCTCCTTTGGCGATGACTTTGGTGCACCACATGAAGAAGAACTGGGCAACCATTTTGGAAAACCGGTCTTTGTCGAGTTGTTGCCAAAATCAATCAAACCATTTTACATGAAGCGGGACGCAAGTGAACCAAACTGCGTGCTCGCAGCTGATCTGATCGGACCAGAAGGGTATGGCGAACTGATCGGTGGCAGCCAACGCGTTGATTCACTGGACGAACTGAAATCACAACTGGCAGAAGAGAACCTATCAGCAGAGCCGTATGAATGGTACCTCGATCTGCGGCGCTACGGCTCTGTGCCTCATAGCGGATTCGGCCTTGGTGTGGAACGAATGATCGCCTGGATATGCGGAACAGCGCACATCCGTGAAACAATTCCGTTTGCCCGTCAGATCAATCGTCTCTATCCGTAATTGAGTTTACAAGCCTGGTCGCTGACACCGAGGACAATAACAGATTCTCTCATTGGCATAGCGAATCTCTGCAATACGCTCGCTGCAGACCGAACACGGGTTACCTGCCTTGCCATGTATCTGCAAGAAATCATCCGCTTCATCGACCAACAATCTGTCGCCAACCTGGCGCTCAATCTTTTTTATCGCTGTAGTAAGCACTTTGCGTATATTGGTATGTAATGAGAGAATCTCTTTCTCCGTAAGTGTGTTGACATAACGAATCGGTGATATTTGCGCGGCAAATAGTATTTCATCGCTATAGATAGATCCGATTCCCGCGATAATTCGCTGATCAATAAGCAGGTTCCTGACCTCTTTATGCCGATTGGCAGTGATTTTTGCCAATGCAGCAACAGTGAATTCAGTTGCTAATGGCTCTAACCCACAATCGGTTAGCGCCTCCACGTGATCAAGAGAGCTTGCCAGAGAAAGAGCGGCCGCTCTTTGTTGACAGTCCTCAATCAACCGCAGATCATAATTATCACTAAAAGTGATTGCAAAACTGGTCGCCTTGGTCAACCGTGTATTAGAACGGCAATGTACAAGACGACCGGTCGCTGCAAGCTGAACTACAAGATAGTTTCCACTATGGAGCGTTAGCACCAAGAACCGGCCGCGATGGTGGCAGGCAACGAATTTGCTGCCGACAATTGAAGCAAGGGGCGGTGCCGATCCCTTCCCCGTTGTTCCGTCACAGGGAGAGAGAGTAATTATCTCCTTGTCGCAGATTTTTGGCTGCAAGTTAGCACAGAGAACCGCAAGTTGAGGTAGTTCCACAGCTATTTATCCTTGTTGCTTTGGCCGTCACGACACTGATGGGCAATTATCGATTAGGAACATGGATCGCCTTTCCAATCGCATTCTCTGCTGCCTCTAATAAACCTTCCGATAAGGTCGGATGCGGATGAATTGTCTCTCCAATCGCTTCAAGCGGAAGTCCGGCTGCGATTACCAGCGCAGCTTCGGATATGAGATTTGCTGCTTCTGCTCCTATGATCTGGACTCCAAGAAGGAGATGGTCTCTCTTATTAGCAACGACTTGGAAGAAACCTTCTCTCTTTCTCATTCCATGTGCTTTACCCAAGGCAGCGTACGGAAAGCGGCCAACGATAACATCATACCCCTTCTCCTTTGCGCTCTTCTCAGAGATGCCGACTAACGCAATCTGCGGATCAGTGAAGATTGCTTGTGGAATCTTCTCATAGCTTAAAGAACGGTCTTTACCCTGTAACCCCTCAGCAAAGAGGAGACCCTCTGCTGATGCCTTATGCGCAAGCATTGGACCAGGCACAAGATCCCCGATTGCATAGAGACCTGCTGCTGCTGTCTTCATCCCTGGGCCAACTTCAATGAATCGTTGCGCATTAGGTGTTAGTTCAACCGTCTCCAATCCCAGATCATCACTGCGCGACCGCCGACCAACTGCCAATAAAATTTTGCATGCCTCAATCTCCAATACTTCATCTTTTCCTGCCGCCTGCAGGATGATTCCTTTATCTGCTGAATGATATGATTTAGCCACAGTATTCGTGTGAATGGTGATTCCTTGAGCAGTGAGCGCTCGTTTAAGTACTGCGAGTACCCGACGGTCGATCTCTATCCCAGGAAGGATATCTGGCATCATTTCAATGACAGTGATCTTACTACCCAAACGACGATATATTGTCGCTAATTCAAGACCGATCACTCCACCGCCAATTATAACGAGGTGTTTTGGAATCTCTGTGAGTCGTAACGCATCATCTGAGCTCCAAATATTATTATCAGCGAATGAAAAACCAGGGATCTCCAGCGGTGCCGAACCAGTGGCAAGGACGATCTGTTTCGCGCTGATTGCATCATTGTTGGTAATGGTAATCTGACCGTGACCAGCAAGGCGTGCGCGGCCGTTAACGAGTGTTACTCCATGTGCTGTAAAGAGGGCATGTATACCAGTGGATAGACTTGTCACTACTTCCTCTTTCCATACGGCAAGACGATCAAGATCAAGCTCAATTTTGCTGGTATGGATGCCGATTTCCTTGGCATGGTCTATCTCATGCATGAGCGCAGTTGCGGCATAGAGCGCTTTGGTAGGGATGCATCCGCGGTTAAGACAGACCCCTCCAAGTTTTCCCTCTTCAATCACTACTGTCTTAAAGCCGAGTTGGGCCGTTCTGATCGCTGTAACATACCCCCCTGGACCGGAGCCGATAATCGCTATATCAAACATCGTTCCTCTCCTTCTAACCTTAACTTCCGACTTTTAGTCGCTAAGTAGTTGCGTTATTTTCCAACGGAAGATTGAATCGGTTCATCACTGTATTGATATCAGATTTGCCGAACAAATCAATTGCACAAGCTGCTCTTTCTAAGACAGGAAAGATTTTCCGCCACTCTTCAAGTTCAAATCGCCCCAGAACAAAATTAACTGCATTCGGCGGTCGATCTTCTCCTGTTCTGATTCCAATGCGCAACCGAGGAATCTTTTCCGTTCCAAGAGCGCGAATAATTGATCTCATCCCCTGGTGGCCGCTCGCTCCACCCTGCGGAAGAATTTTCATCCGGCTGAGTTGCAGGTCGAGGTCATCATATACTATTAAACAATCAGCTGGCGTAACCTTAAACTGGTTTGCCCAAGTAATGATGCCGCGCACTGCTGTTCCGCTTTCATTCATATATGACAGCGGTTTGACGAGCAAGATATTCTGGTGTTGGTAAACGAGTGAGCCGGCGATAACGATAGCCTTCATTCTTATTCCAGCTCTAGTACGATATAAATCAATAACTTGGAAACCGACATTATGACGGGTAAAGTTGTACTCCAACCCTGGATTTCCCAGACCTATTATGACTTTTTTTTGCTCATTCTTCTGTATCACCAGCTGGTGTTTTAACTCCCTTATCAGCGGAAACGGCCTCTTCTTCCGTCTCTTCTTCCGCTGCTGCTGTAACTGCAACTTCCACGCGACGAGGACTGAGAACTGTTACCAATCTGTGAGTGAGAGGAAGAAGCGGTTCTGATTGGCCGAAATCGACCTCCTCTACACGTATTGCTTCTCCTATTTTCAGCTCCTTTACATCGATCTCGATCAGGGCAGGAATATCACCTGGTTTCCCTAATACAGGAATCGTTTCCATCAATTGATCCAAAATTCCGCCCCCATCTTTAACTCCTACGGCTTCGCCGACGATCTTTATCGGTACATTAAGCTTCAGTGGATGCCCTTGTTCTGGATGGTAAAAATCAACATGGATCGGCTGATCTGTAATTGGATCGTATTGAATAGTCTTGATATAGGCATTGATATTCTTTTCCTCATCTGCAAACTGAAGTTCAATCTGCGTACTGCGGGTAATCTTAGCAAAGAGAGCCATCAGATTACGTTTTTTAATTGTTATTGACATAGCTTTGAGTTTTGGACCATAAACGATCGCTGGAACAAATCCTGCTCTTCGTAGGGCACCTGTTTTCTCTGCTGAATTTCTCTTCTGAGCTGCAACGGTTAACACTTTAAATTCCTCCTGACCGTCAAGCGGAGTAATCCTCTTGTAATAAAAATAGTGAGCACTTTTTGTGCTACGTAGTTGACAATGAACGAACTTTCTCTTTCTATGATAACTTAATAATGAGGGAAGAGATGACTGACCGATTGATTCTCAAAGACCCTCTCTATTGTCTTGGCCAAATGTTCTCCTACTGACACATAATCAATAATTTCTTCGTCATGTGCCTGCTTATGAAAAATAGTATTGGTTACAACTACTTTTTTCAAGACCGATTTATTAATTTTCTCAATAGCTTGTCCAGAGAATACTCCATGGGTACAGAAAGCATAAATATCAGTTGCTTTTCTTTCGCTAAGAGCGGCAGCAGCCTGTACCAATGTTGATCCTGAAGCAATGATATCGTCAACGATGATCACTTGTTTGCCTGCTACCTCACCGATGATGTTTACCACGTCGATCTCCGGCTCAGCCCCACGCCGTTTTTCAATTATTGCAAGTGGAACATCTATCTGTTCAGCCAACATCCGCGCTCTGATTGTCGCTCCAAGATCAGGAGCAACGACAACAACGTCTTTGGAACTGTTAAAATTCTCATAGAAGTAACGAGTAAAGAGCGGGTCAGCACGCAGATTATCAACAGGCACGTTAAAGAACCCTTGAATCTGACCAGCGTGAAGATCCATCGTAAGGATACGATTAACCCCTGCTGTTTCGAGGAGATTGGCGACCAGTCGCGCGGTGATCGGAGCACGTCCGCGATCTTTGCGGTCTTGTCTCCCATACCCATAATAAGGGATCACAGCGATTATCTCTCGTGCTGATGCACGGCGGACAGCGTCAATAAGAATTAAAAGTTCCATTAAGTTGTCATTAGTCGGTGGGCAAGTAGGCTGAATAATAAAAAGATCTGCTCCCCTGACTGTCTCCTTGATGTGCACTTCCACTTCACCGTCGCTAAATCTACTGACAGTGGCATCACACAGGTGGAGTCCCATATGATCAGCTATCTCCTCAGCCAACATGCGATTGGCGTTGCCAGCGAGTAATTTTATCTCTTGGTTCAATTCTCTCTCTCCTCTTTTGTGGTCGAACTTTTTCGTTGCCAGTGAGATTTATTTATCTGACGTGCTCGAGCAATGGCGAGGTTCTTCGACGGCACATCTTTAGTGATCGTTGAGCCAGCAGCGATCGTAACGTTATCCTCTATCGTTACTGGAGCGATGATCGAAACATTACTGCCAACAAAGACGCGATTGCCAATCTTGGTTTTATGTTTTTTTGTACCATCGTAATTACAGGTAATCGTTCCCGCACCTATATTTGTCTCTGCTCCAATTTCGCTATCTCCAATATACGACAGGTGGTTGACCTTTACATTGGCATGGATACGCGAATTTTTTATCTCGACAAAATTACCGATTTTAGCCTCTGGACCAATATCGGAACCTGCTCGCAGATGGGCATAAGGGCCAATTGAGGTGCCGTGGCGCACATGTGAAGACTCTACGACTGAATATCGAATATGAACGTGATCTTCGATTTTGGAATCTTCGATCCAAGTATCAGGGCCAACTGTGCAATCCTTGCCAATCTGCGAGCAGCGACAAATATGTGTACCAGGAAGGATAATAGTATTAACCCCGATAACTGTGTCATTATCAATATAAGTACGTTCAGGATCAACGATCGTTACACCGGCGTTTATCAAATTTTCTATTTTACTGTGCATATAGAGATAATTATATCAGGATCGGCCAGTCCGGCAAATGACTTTGATTTAATAAAATTATAAGCCAATCTATACCAAAAACCAAGTTAACCGTCAACTGCGATTTACATTATAGTTAACCGCATAAATCATCGCACAATCCTACCAAATAAGTACTCATTTACTCAATCGGCAAAGTCGCAAGCACGAAAT
>CAZORT010000023.1:0-10667 GCA_964582575.1 uncultured Thermotogae bacterium | reverse complement strand
TCCATCTAAAAGACCATTTACCTTTAGCCAAAGACGCCCTCCAAAAAGTCGCGGTGATCACACCTGGAGCGGTTCGGATCAGAAAACAATATTTTTGGTAAATGTTTTCATGCCACATCGCCTACCAGCGTGTTGGTGACCCATTTTTTGCCCACATTGTCGCGGGCAACTTCTTTGAGCTGCAAAACGTCATGTGGTTTACAATTGAAAAAATAGCACTAAAATTTGCGTAAAAACTTTTAGCAAGAAGCTACTGACTATAAGTTGCAAGTATTATGACAGACAAGAAAAAAGAGAGTATTTCGTAAAGCACAAAGAACACCAGAAGAGAATGGCCGAGGAACAAGGTTCGGAATAATAGGATATATGAACGAGAAACACCTCTCTTCATTCCTTTATCCTCTCTCCTTGGTCTTTGTTCTTCCACCAGTAAGGAGTCAGATTTAATTTCACTCATGAAAATAGCACAGTTTCTCTCCCTCCCCCGAGATTTAAAATTGATCTTCTATGGTAACTTTTTATGGAGCCTGGGAGCGATGAGTTTCCAGTTTATCTGGCCGATATTTATCCGTGATCTGGGCGGAGGAGCGCGTGAAATCGGGATTCTTTCGTCGATAATGTTCTTGACGGTTGCCCTCTCAATAATTCCCGGCGGGATTCTTGCAGATCGGTACGACCGAAAAAAACTGATCATTGCCAGCTGGCTAATCTCCGCACCAGCGCCGTTGATTTACATCTTTGCCGACAGATGGTACCATCTGATTCCTGGTGCGATACTTTACAGTATCTTTATCGGTTGGCCGGCATTAGAGGCTTACATTGCGCAAGCAGCACGCCGCGGAGAGGTGACGCGCGCCTTTACCCTTACCTATGCGGGTTTTGCTGCAGGTGTCGTTCTTGGCCCTCTTCTCGGATCAGTAATTTTGCAAAGATTCCCAATTGATTATCTCTTTGTATTTGCATTTATTCTCTTCTGCGCCTCAAGTGTTCTCTTCTTCTTTATTGCCCAACAACGGCCATTACCGGATGAAAAGGACGAACAAAAGCGATCATTTAAAACTTTACGTTGGCAAGAGATACGTCACCTTGTGCGTACACGCAAACTATTGCCGCTGATCATCTTCCTCTGCCTAACAGCACTTATCCTCTCTATTTCCCGACCATTTATCGCTCCGTTTCTTCAGGATAAATTTGCTCTTCACGCAGCGGTGCTGCTGCGTATCGGAGCGATAATCGGTGTTGGCGAGCTAATCCTTGCAGTCTTTTTAGGGTGGATCGGTGATCGCTGGCATGCTTGGCGCGCTCTCACCTGGGGATTAATTTTCGTCGGGATCGCTGCGTTGGGCCTCATCATTGCCCCGTGGCTCTTCGGTGCCTTTTTAGCGGTATTCTGCTTTGGAGCTGATCAGATTGCGGGAACACTGCATCGCCCAGTACTCTATCCTCTTTTGCCGGTTAAGACTGCTGGAATGGGATTTGCGCTCTATCTCTTCTTTGTAAGTATTGCGCAAAGCATTGGCCCTCTCGTTGGTGGCTTTCTTTATAATATCTCACCTTATATTCCGTTTATCCTTACTGGAGCGCTGTCGCTCTGCGCTGCACTCTTCATTGTAATAAAACAAGGTAACTCTCGTTCTGTGCGGGTAAAGTGACCAGGCGCAAAATTTTAGGAAGACTTGCAATAGGAAAGAAGTTGATTTGAAATCTCCATACAATAAATTATTCTACAGGTAGAATATGATGAATGCGAATTATTCTCTCCATTGTGTTACGGAAGATAGTACCAGCGGTAAACCCTCCCCACACTGGGCGGGTTCCAACTTCATCAAGTACCACAAGTGCTAGGTAACGCGGATTGCAGGCAGGAAAGAATCCAGCAAAGAGAGAGGTATATTTACCAGCAACGTAACCTTTACCTGGAATCGCTTTCTGGGCTGTCCCAGTTTTTCCTGCGACATTGAACCGCGGGATATTGGCCCTCCACCCTGTACCATCGGTCATAGTTAATCGTAACATATCGATTAGTTCTGTTGCTGTCTGCTGCGAGATTACACGGCGCTTTAGTGGGCGTGATTCAGCGGGTTCATCGCGACGAACAATAGAGGGCGGGATTAAAAGTCCTCGGTTAGGAATCGTTGCCATTGCTGCAGCAAGCTGGACTCCTGTAACTGATATCTCTTGGCCAAAGGCGAGCATTGCCAATGATAGCGCCGACCAATCATCCGGGTGACGGAGAAGACCTGGTTCTTCACCAGGGAGAGTGATCCCTGTCTGTTCGCCAAAACCGAGATCGCGCAGAAAACTATATAATTGATCTTCACTGAGCCGTTGAATAATCCGAATCATCCCTGTATTGATTGATTTTGCTACGATCTGCGCAAAAGTGACCATGCCGAAACTACGACGTTCAGCATTATGAATTGTGTGAGCAGAGATACGGATCCCTGTATTTCCGTCAAAGCGTTCAGTTGGGCGGGCGACTCGCGCTTCTAATGCGCCTAATCCGGTAATCGCTTTAAAGATAGAACCTGGTTCGAAGAGAAAATTTACTGCTATGTTCTTCCTGTCCTGAGGGGTGGAATAGCGAAAAGTATTGAGATCAAACCGACGGTCTTGGGCCATTGCGAGAATCTCCCCTGTCCACGGATCAATGATTATGAGGAATCCTCTCACTGCTCGGAACTTAGCAACTCCGCGTGATATCTCTTCTTCAGCAATAAATTGCAACCGTTTGTCGATCGTTAAATATATATCTTGCCCAACGGCGCCGGGATTCACTACCTTTGTCTGATAATGGTTTCCGTCGGCCATCCGCACAACGTGTATCTCTTTTGGAGTTCCGGCAAGTTGCTCATTAAAAAAAAGCTCTATTCCCTCTAAGCCGTAGCGGTCAAGGCCGACGAAACCAATGACATTAGAAGCAAGAGTTCCTGCCGGATAGGCCCGCTTCCAAGAGTCGATAAAGATCAGCCCTCGTACTCCAGCTTGTTGTGCTTCTTTTGCAATCGATTGAGCGATAGCGCGATCAACTTGGCGATGAATCCAGGTGAAATAGCGGGGACGATAGATTAAATCCTTAAGCTCAGTGATATTCATTTGTAGATGATCCGCCAGAATTTTTACTAACTTTGCTGGTCTTGTAATATTGAATGAATCAACAGCGATACAGATTGTCGGCACATCGAACGCTAGTGGGATTCCGTGGCGGTCATAGATAACGCCGCGTCGAACAGGAAGTTCGAGCTTCCGTTCCTGCATCGAAACGGCCAGTGCCAACCAGGTGTTATGTTCGACAACTTGTACTTGGAAGAGGCGGCCGGCAATGATGATGATCCACAACGAGAGGATAATCAATAAGAGCCAAAGGCGCCATCGTGTTCCTTTTTGGTCTTTATTATTATTCATCAGAGGAAGGATCGATAATAATATAGCGAATATCAGTCGGTTCGATCATTTTCAAGTGTTGGCGAGCAAAGGTAGAGATCCGCTCCAATGAGAAAGCCTGTTGTACTTGAAATTCCAATCGATAATTTTCCGCCTCAATTTCGGTGATCTGTTCTTCTATTGTCGCTAGTTGTAACTTTAATCGGAGAAGTGCTGCATCTTGCCATAAGTAAAGGAAGATTAGCGCTGTAACAGCCAAAATTACGAAAAATAAGCGGACGCGGCGTTCCAGTAGTCGACGGACAAAGATTGTTCGCAGGTTGACTTTGCGTAATGATTGCCGTCTTCTTCGATTCGTATTCTGCAGGAGAAAATTATCGTATGCCACAATCGTATTCACCGCCTATTTACCACGACACTAAATTCATAATAGTCACAGAGAGGAGAAAAATCACGGACATCGGTCATCATGCAAGGTGACGCGTTGGACAACCCCAAAATTACGTTCTATACACGCAACTACGTAGGGATAGCCACAAAGAGACTAAGATCAGAAGTAACTGCTCAGGGAGCCAGAATCCAGAAGCCAGGATCCAGAATAAAACATTACATATCTGTCAGTTGCAAAGATTTCCCCCTCTGGTCGAAATGACAAGATAATAGTGAACCGTACTGCTGGCTCCCTTTTTATTCTGACTCCTGAATTCTGACTTCTGGCTCCTGAGTAGTTACGATTAGAAAAGATCAAACTACAGAGGAGATAGAGCAAGAATCGATTTGACAAAGATTATCATTGATGTTGATGTACAATTCCTTTAGTCAGCCAGCCATACTGTGAAGCTATCATGCCATCAGGAAGAGAGTAACTGGCTGTTATTGGATACTTCACGGTGCCAGGTTTTGCGAAAAACATTGTGCGATAAATTTAATTGTGCTATAATAAATTAAATAAGTTATGCTCTAGGCGGAAGCCATCCAGACTTGTTCTGGGTGGTTTTTTCTATTAGGGGTACTTTCTTGCACACTTATTAAGGCGTGACCGCCCCAGCGGACAGCAAGAGGTTCCAGAACAGAAGAAACAACTACAGCAAGTACAAAGCAGGGAGGAGCCATAGTAAGCTCTCTTAGCCTTATTTAGTTAAAGGAGAATTATAGAATTATGACTAACTATCTGATCATCTTCGGTTATCTGGCAATCACTTTGGGCGTAGGGTTGTATGCACACCGTTACAACCGTTCGACGAGCGCGGATTACTTTCTTGCTAACCGCAGTCTTACGCCGATAATCCTTTTCTTTACGATGATGGCGACCAACTTCAGCGCATTCACTTTCTTTGGATTTGCCGGTGCCGGGTATCGCATCGGCTATGCCTTCTATCCGATCATGGGTTTTGGTACCGGCTTTATGGGATTGGCGTTCTTTGTCATTGGTAGACGAACTTATCTGCTGGGAAGAACGAGGGGCTATATTACTCCTGCTGACCTGATCAACGACCGGTTTCAAAGTCGACCGTTACGCATTCTCTTCTTTGCGGTAATGGCCATATTTACACTTCCCTATATCGCGATGCAACCGATAGCAGCTGGCCTCGCTCTCCAGCAACTGCTGGGTATTCCATATTTTCTTGGGGCCGTAATCATCACTTTTTTTGTTGTTGCATACGCATTCTTTGGGGGAATGCGCGGGGTAGCTTGGACCGATGTAGTTCAGGGGATGATGATGCTTCTCTTTCTCACAGTGGCGCTGGTGCTGATCGCTCAAGTACATGGCGGTCTATCCACCACTAATCACCTGGTGTATGCTCAGCAAGGGGAACTCTTCTCCCGCCCGGGAGTAGGAGGCGCTTTCTTCCCGCTTATCTGGATGAGCTTTATGATGTTATGGTTCTTCTGTAACCCGATGTTTCCGCAGCTCTTTCAACGGTTTTATGCTGCAAAAAGCGAGAGAGCTTTGGCAACGACGATGATTCTCTATCCTGTGGTTACTGGCTTCCTGTTCTTATTACCGGTAACGATCGGTGTACTCGGTCACCTCTCTTTGCCCGGCTTAACCGGTAAGGCTACTGACGCTATCTTACCAATGCTATTGACGCGATATATTCCCGGGCCACTTGCAGCGCTTATTATTGCCAGTGGATTAGCGGCATTGATGTCGACGATGGATTCTCAGCTCCTCACCCTCTCTTCAATGTTCAGTCACGACATCTATCGACCAACAACTGTCAAGCAGGGGTATCGTGCCGGCAAGGTATCCGTCGTAATTCTCGCACTAGTCGGTCTGGCGATCGCTTATCGTCCGCCAGCAACGATCTTTGAGATTGCCACACAAACATTCACCGGTTTGGCAGTCCTCTTCCCTACTGTTTTGGCAACGCTTTATTGGCGTAATGCCACTGCCAAAGGGGCGATCGCCTCAATAGTTGTCGGCCAAGTTCTCGTTGTTCTCTACTATTTTGAGCTACTGCCGCGGATGGGGATGCTTCCTGTGATACCAATTCTCGTCATTACGACGACTGTGCTGATCGTTGTCAGTCTGCTCACTAACGACAAGGGAAAAAGTGAATATCTTCAGAGCCTTAAGGAATTACCAGGCAAACGTTCACGCAGGACCTCTATTGGGTGGGCCGCTTTCTTCCTCGGCCTCCTATTCCTATCAATCGATTTCTGGGCGTGGGATCAAGGGAGCCCGACATTTTTTGGTTTTCCCAGTTGGATATGGTACTTCCTTGGACTGAACATCTTGCTGGTTATCGGTTATTATCTCTTTACTCGCTATTACTGGCGGCCAGATGAATAATAAAAAATGGATGTAACTATTCAGCCTGCTTGCATGGCTGCTTGACATGGACCTAAAATATGTGTTGGCATAATGGCACCTTAAATTAAGCCCAGCTGGAGCTATTATCACAAGAAGGACTGATTGAAATCATTCTGAGCCATCCAGCAGCAATGAAAGATGAGGCCATCCTGGCGGTTTATGAGACTGGTCACGAGGCGGTGATCAAACTCGTCAATACCTTAACTTACGCCATTACCGAACTTAAGGAGCGGGTAAGAGCTTTAGAAGAGCAGCTCAACAGGAATAGCCGTAATAGCGACCTCCCTGTTAACAGACAAGTGCCTAAAGCACAAAGATAAGTGTCAAAAAAGTGACAAGCTGGTTGGTGAGCAGAAAGGGCATCCTGGCCATACCTTTCTCTCTGCGTGACTGTGAGCATCGCTCAGACCCGCCTGTGCGTGTCCGTCTACCTGCACGCAAGCGTGCGTAGGCAGGCACGCAGACACAGGTAGACCGGTCATCGACGCTATTTAAGCTGCCGTTGAAGAGTTAAAGTACGCGCGAGCCGTTGACAATGTTCTATTTTATTGATATAACTAAAGAGGCTGAATAGTTACAAAAGAAGATGATTGATTGTATATTTTGTCGAATTATCAGGGGAGAGTTACCTGCACGGTATCTCTATCAAGATGGCTTGGTAAGTGCATTCATGGATATCCAACCGATAAATCCAGGGCATCTACTCATCATTCCCAACACACATGCGAGTTCTCTTACGGGTCTTGATGAAAAAGTGGGTTCCAATATATTTCAAGTTGCAATGCGTCTTGCTTCCGCCCTGAAACGTTCAACGGTCCAATGCGAAGGAGTCAATCTTTATCTTGCTGACGGTGTGGCAGCAGGGCAAGAGGTTTTTCATATCCATCTTCATGTCATTCCGCGCTTCTCCGGGGACAACCGCGGAGTCTTTTTAACCGCACGGAGCAGTAAGGATTCAGACCGACGTCTGGATCAGATTGCGGCGTCGATTCGCGCATCTCTGCTGCATACTGCTACCACTGGTGATCAGTCAACCGGACCAGTAATTAATGATAAATAAGGATATTAGATGTCGCAACAACAAGATCCAAATAATCTGGTGTGGCTCGACCTTGAGACAACAGGGCTTGATGCTGATAGCTGCGTGATACTGGAAATTGCAACGATCATTACCGATAAAGATTTAAATATTATTGCGGAAGGACCAGATTTGGTCATCCATCATCCAGAAGGAATCCTCGTCTTTATGGACGAGTGGTGTGATAAGCAGCATCGTATCTCTGGACTAATCGAAGCAAGTCGCAATTCAACCACTTCACTGACTGAAGCAGAACGGGAGACAATGGACTTTGTCGCTCGCTATTGTCCACCGCGTGCCTGTCCCTTATGCGGTAATTCAATCTGTTTTGACCGGCGATTTTTGATTAAACATATGCCAAAACTTGATGCAATGCTAAGCTACCGTAATGTTGATGTGAGCTCGATTAAGGAACTTGTGAGCCGGTGGTATATCAATAAAACGATCGGCAGCAGTAAGACATCGAAACATCGCGCTATCACTGATATTCGCGAATCAATTGAGGAGTTACGCAGCTATCGCGAAACCGTATTTCGGCGGCCGGAAAAATGATCGACAAGCAAAGACTCTTCCATGCCCATACACGGATCAGGCCATTCATTCACCGCACCCCGGTCTTGACGAGCACTTCTGTTGATCACCTATCAGAGAATAAGATCTTCTTTAAGTGTGAAAATTTTCAGAGAACCGGTTCATTTAAATTCCGTGGAGCATGTAATGCGGTCGCAGGTTGTGCAGCACAAATTCAAGATCGTGCAGTGATTACACATTCGAGCGGCAATCATGCACAAGCATTAGCATTGGCAGCTAAACTTCATGATATACCAGCATTTGTCGTAATGCCACAAACCTCGGCACGTGTAAAACAGAAAGCAGCAGAAAGGTACGGAGCAACAGTGGTCCTTTGCCAAGCAACCTATGCTTCCCGCAAAGAGAGAGTTGCCCAGTTACAACAAGAGAGTGGAGCGGTATTCATCTCCTCTTCCGATAATGAAGATATCATTGCTGGTCAGAGCACAGCCGCTATTGAACTGATAGATGAAGTCGGTTCTCTCGATTTGATTCTCACCCCGGTCGGTGGCGGGGGGTTACTTGCTGGCACTGCGCTTGCTGCATCCCATTTACTTCCACATGCAAAGGTGATCGGCTGCGAACCAGTACAGGTTGATGACGCTTACCGCTCGTTTGTTAGTGGCACTCGTATTGAAGAAGTCCATGGTCATACAATTGCTGAAGGCCTGATGCCCCCACTCGGTGTCAATACATTCAATATTATCAAGGAGTTTGTCTCCGATATCGTCCTCGTCACCGAGCAAGAGATATTACAAGCGATGCGCTACATATGGGAACGAATGAAAATCATTATTGAGCCATCGAGTGCTGTTGCTGTTGCCCCATTACTCAATCGCCACTTGAAGATAACCGGCAAACGAATCGGTGTAATTCTCAGCGGCGGAAATGTTGATCTTGATCACTTCTTTACAACGCTATCAGATTCATTGTCGCGCGGGAGTAATGGGTAAGAAGTGAAGATTTTCAGGTATTAAATTTAAATTTTCGCCGCGGAAAGAGGCTGACGAACGCAGAGATGAATATCGATGGTCTTACGTAAAAGAATACTCCATCTGCGTTTTTCTGGGTGATTCTGCGACTGATTTATGGTAGTTGTCATGCCAACGATACTCTGTCATTACAGTCGAAATGACATTTCTTGATTGACACGGCACTAAGATTAGAGAGTGATTTAAAAATACAACCCACATATGCTAAGCTCTAATAGTGTCCAAGTATCCCCTTGATTTTCGCTTTTCGTAAGCACCATTTGGAAACAATCACTCCGATCGCTACGAAGACAAAAGAGGTGGCGACCAGCAGCCACCAATTACCAGAACCGATAACAGCCCGAAGCGATTGATACTCGATTACGATCGATTCCAAAACTCGCACCCCATAAGTGAGCGGAGAAAGATAGGAGATGATACGTAAAGGAACCGGAAGTTGCTCAATAGGAACAAGTATTCCGGAGAAGAAGAGCAAGGCATACTGAATGATCGTTGAGAAAGTCCCTACCCGCTTGAATATGAGTGTTAATCCGAACATGATGGTACCCACGCCGCTAAGTGAGATCAAGATAAACAAGCCCACAATAATTATTGCGCCCCAATTTGCCCGGCCAATATAGTAAAGCAGATCTTTCTGAATAAAGACGATCAACAGGAGGAAGAGAATCACTCTGGCGGTTGTCAAGGTCACCATGGCGATCAGTTTCGAGATCAACATCGCCCAAACAGGTGTTCGCGTAGCAAATATCTGCTCCAGAGTCCCCAACTGTGCCTCTTCCACGGTGTAGATAGTCAGCTCGTCGATTATTCCAGTTCCGTAGACCCAAAACAGAAACCCCATCACCATCGTTAACAGAGGATCACCCTCTCTGCCAACGACGAGAACAAGACCGAGAAAGAATATGAGCGTCGCCACGATACCGCTGAAATAATTTAATTTATAATGCCATTGCTCTTGCAGTCGCTTCAGAAATTCCGCCTTTAGGGCGTAAGCTAAAGTTCTCATCGCACTAAAAAGTCCTTGAAGACTTCCCCCAAATCATTCTCTTTGAAAGTATCAAGACCTTTGAGTTCATCCTTTGTCCCTTGCCAGATGACCTCTCCCCTGTGCAAGAAAATGAATCGGTCTCCTAATTGTTCCGCAAACTTCATGTTATGCGTAGTGAGCAAAATTGTCTTCCCTTTGTCGTTGATAAGCATCCGCAGATAGTCCTTGATTGCGTCGGCAGCGATGATGTCCAGCCCCAAAGTGGGGTCGTCGAGAAGCAATACAGGAGAGTCCTTTATCATCGCCACTGCGGCGGACAACTTTTGTTGCATCCCCCGGGAGAGGGAAGAGCCGAATACATAACGTTTTTTCAGTCAGATCAAGCCATTTTAGGTCTTTACTTATCCGTTGCGCGAGAATCCTCTCCGGTATGTGATTCAGGTATCCAAAATACTTGAGATTGCCTTCGACAGTGAGATAGTGATAGGTGTTCCGCGCCTCTTCAAAGATAACCCCGACTTTCTCTTTCGCTATTTTAGTATTCTTGATTACGCTTTTCCCATCAATAAATACCTCTCCTTCATCAGGGAGCAGTATGCCGCAAATTATCTTGACCAGAGTCGTTTTACCCGCTCCGTTCGGGCCTAACAGGACGCATATTTCGCCCTCATTCAAATCCAGGTTAACACCGTTTAAGGCAACAACCTCTTTATTCCTGGAGCGGTAAATCTTCGTGAGATTAACGATCTGTATTTTGGACATTTTTCACTACCGGGAATGTCAACGATACACTGTCATTTCGAAGGAGTCTTCCGACTGAGAAATCTTAGATTTCTC
>CAZORT010000022.1:0-11595 GCA_964582575.1 uncultured Thermotogae bacterium | reverse complement strand
TTCCCTCACCGGAACATACTATTTTTACAACCATAGGGACCTATGAGGCAATAGGCTCCGTCCCTATTGCTTCTTGACGAACATTTTTAGCCCTGAACGTATAAGTCCTTTGACTACCCTGCCTAAAACATAGGGACACTTCCCATATTATAGTATCTTGCAGAAATCTCTGCACTTAACGCGAGGGAATAAAATCCTAAATCAAAACTCTAAATTCTAAACAAATACGAATCATGCAAAATCCGAAATTCGAAACCAGCACGAATGACCAAAATCTCAAATTCGAAACAAGTTGTGGATAGATTGTTTTGGTCATTTGAATGTTGAGAATTTGAATTTGTTTCGGATTTCGAGATTCGTGCTTCGAATTTGTCCTATTGTTTCGTGCTTGCGACTTTGCCGATTGAATAAATGAGTACTTATTTGGTAGGATTTGTGCGATGATTTTTTATGCGGTTAACTATAAATTGGTAGGGCTGCCATTTTATAATATCTACAAATTGTCTGGTCTAAATCGGTTCCGAGACAGGGTTTTGGTCAACCCTATTCATAAATCTCTTAACCCTTTTTCCCTTTTTGCTTGATAAGTAATTTTTGAGATGGTACGATAAAGATCTGAATTAAACTAATAATACAGAGGTGTGATATCTATGACAGATAAGCTTCGAAGTAGCGGTGCACTGAAAATTGAGTGGGTTAAGGAACATATGCCGGTATTGGGAGAATTAGCCCGTCGGCTGCGACAAACTAAGCCATTTACAAAAACGAAAGTGGCTATCTGTCTCCATCTGGAAGCAAAGACAGCGTATATGGCACAAGTTATCAAGGATGGCGGAGCCGAAGTGGCAATCTGCGGCAGTAATCCTCTTTCCACCCAAGACGATGTTGCCATGGCTTTAACAGAGAGCGGCGTTACGGTAAACGCTAAATACGATGCATCGCCAGAGGAGTATAAAGCATATCTGGCAGCCACACTGGAGATAGAACCCAATCTCCTTATCGATGATGGAGCAGATTTGATCTCTCTTCTCCATGCAGAATATTCACATTTACTACCGGGAGTGCGCGGTGGTGCCGAAGAGACTACGACAGGCCTCCTCCGCTTCAAGGCAATGGAAGCGGCAGGAGCGCTAAAGATACCGATCGTGGCAGTCAATGATGCCTACTGTAAGTATCTGTTCGATAATCGCTACGGCACAGGACAATCTGTATTCGATGGTATTATCCGTACTACCAACCTCTTAGTGGCAGGCAAGAAAGTTGTCGTTGTCGGCTACGGTTGGTGTGGCAAAGGGGTAGCGATGCGCGCACAAGGATTAGGGGCGCAGGTTATTATTTGCGAGATCAACCCGATTAAAGCGCTGGAAGCAGTGATGGAAGGCTACCAAGTGATGAAGATGGAACAAGCAGCAGCAGAAGGGGATATCTTTATCACGGTAACCGGCGGAAAAGGAGTGATCAATGTTGACGCATTTGAGCGGATGAAAGATGGGGCGATCCTCGCCAATGCCGGCCATTTCGACATTGAAATTGATGTTGTTGGGTTGAAAAAGATGGCCGACACGCAGCGAACAGTCCGCAAGAATATCGTCGAATATAGTCTCAATGGTAAGAAGATATACCTCCTTGCTGCAGGACGATTGGTCAACCTTGCTGCTGCTGACGGTCATCCAGCAGAGATAATGGATATGGCATTTGCATTACAAGTTTCAGCGTTGCTCTATCTTCAACAGAATGATTTGCCGGTACAAGTCCTTCCTTTGCCATTGGAGATCGATGAACAAGTAGCAGAATTGAAATTGGCAGCAATGGGGATTGAGATTGATCATCTCGATGAAGAGCAAAAGAAGTATCTGTTAAGTTGGCAACGAGAATAAGTTACTTTACAGAGAGCGAAAGATTTGGCCGCAGATAAACGCAGATAATGCTAATTGTAAATATAGAGGCTGTTGTATTTCATTGTTTAGCTTGGTGGCGGACTCGACTACTATCAAGCTTGCGGATTATAACGATTGATGCAAATGTCTGGATCCGTGAAACGTCCGACGGCAAAAAGTTGCGTCCTGCCAGAGGTGATGTGAAGGTAGTGTCGCGTCAATCAAGAAATGTCATTCCGATCGCAGAGAGAAATCTTTAGATTTCTCAGTCGTGAAGACTCCTTCGAAATGACAGAGTATCGGGGACATGACAGCAGTATGAAGCCCCTCTACGGATTCAGGGACTGACTATAAATTACGTAAGTTACCACTCCATTCACCCTGCACGGTGAATGGCAAGGAGGAGGTCATGCTCAAACAGGAGGCCGGATTGAAAACGCTATTCTGGAAAGAGAATAAACTCCATCTGCTTGATCAACGGAAACTTCCGCATCAGATCACCTATGTTAGTTGTATCGATCATTGCGCCGTTGCAACTGCAATTAGCGAGATGATTGTACGTGGCGCGCCAGCGATCGGTGTAGCTGCCGCTTATGGAATGGCATTGGCCGCACTGCAGAACCGATCTTCTCCCGATCTTCTGACCGCTCTACAAAGAGCGGGAGATAAATTGATCAACACACGTCCGACAGCAATCAATCTACGCTGGGCAGTAGAACGGATGCTTGCGAAGGCCAAGGAATATTCCGCTGAAACAGAGTCTGCTATAACGACACGATTGATCGATGAGGCAGAGGCGATCGCGGCGGAAGATATCGCAGTCAATCATCTGATCGGCGAACATGGCGCAGTGCTGATTAACGATGGAGCGCGCATCCTTACACTATGCAATGCCGGTGCATTGGCCACAGCAGGATATGGCACGGCATTGGGAGTTATATTCGCTGCTTATCGCAAGCAGCGTAAAATAAGTGTCTTCGCATGTGAAACACGACCATATCTGCAGGGATCACGTCTCACCACATGGGAACTCCTGCAAGCTGGTATCCCGGTAACATTGATCGTTGACAGCGCTGCCGGTCTCCTGTTCCAGCAGAAGATGGTTGATATGGTGATCGTCGGCGCTGACCGTATAGTCAGTAACGGTGATGTCGCTAACAAGATCGGCACCTATCCACTATCGATCCTGGCAGAGGAACATAACGTTCCATTTTACGTTGCCGCTCCCCTCTCTACCTTTGACTTGTCACTTTCCAGTCGCGACGAGATACCGATCGAAGAGCGTAGCAGTTATGAAGTTACCCATATTGCCGGAGTAAAGATCACCAGTGATGAGATTTCTGTGTATAATCCAGCGTTCGATTTAACACCAGCCGAAAAGATCAGCGCAATCATCACTGAACAAGGGATCATCTATCAGCCAAATCAGAAAAAGATAATTAAATTATTTAAAAAAGATGAACAGTAAGATTGACCATCGACAAGTGATAATCGAGGCGGCCCGCCAGATAACAAAAGAGCAGCTTGTCTTCGGTTCCTGGGGCAATATCAGTCTCCGGATCAATTCTGAGAAGATCATAATCACTCCCAGTGGAATCGATTATGATAAAATGCAACGTGAAGATATGGTTCTCATCAATCATGAAGGTGCAATCTTAATTGGCAATCAACGTCCATCGAGCGAGCTTCCGCTCCATTTGGCTATCTATAATAAGCGCCAGGATGTCCATGCCATCGTACATACGCATAGTATTTATGCCACTAGTTTTGCAATTGTGCGACAACCGATTCCACCGGTCGTTGAAGATCTTGTCCAAATAGTTGGAGGAGGAGTCGAAGTCGCTGAATATGCACTTCCCGGGACAGATCAGTTAGCGCGTAATGCTCTCGCTGCCCTCGCTGACCGCAACGCTATTTTGCTCGCCAATCATGGTGTTGTCGGAGTGGCCTCTGAGATTACAGAAGCACTCAAAATATGTTCTCTTGTGGAGAAGACAGCACAGAGCGTCATCTTCGCCCGTCTTATTGGTGATGTAGCAGAGTTATCGCAATACGACATCAAAACGATGCATACATTCTACCGCGAGAAATATAAGTCGCGAAACACACAATAATTTAAAGATCTTTTGGCCGCGGAAAGATGCTGCCGATTAATGGTCTTACGTAAAAGAATAATTCTCTGCGTTTTCTGCGGCAAATTAATGAATTACCGATCAGGAGAGAGAGGTTTGTTGTGGCTATGCTTAATTTAAACATTTAGGCGTATGTGATCTAATGACCGCACGAAAAAGAGAGGTTTTCGGTTCCTGTTTTACCATTCACTACTCACCATTTACTATCTTAAGGGGTCAGACTCCGGGAGAAATCTTATCACAGGTACTTGGGGTCGTCTCTGACCTTAAGGTCGGGCTCAGGGACGAGCCCGACTACATCAGATATTGTATCGTAAACTCCCATATTCGCTGTTAATGTGATTGCCTGCCTGTGCGGTTCCCGAAGTAGCAACGAGAGACGAGGAAGAAAGATAGGTCCAAGGGCAGAGGTCCAAAGTCCAAAGTCCAAGGTCTAAGTCTAAGGTCTAAGGTCTAAGGTCTAAGTCTAAGGTCCGAGGTGTAAGGTCTAATGTCCGAGTGCAGAGGGCAGAAAGAAAGGGAAAGGGAAGAAAAGGTAAAGAAAGAGGGAGAGGGAAGGGGAAGGTAAAGGGAGCTTCTCGGTTCCTGTCTTACCATTCACCACTCTCGACTTTGGACTTTGGACTTTGGACTTTGGACTCTCTTCCACCATTTACTATTCACCATTTGCCGAGACCCAGAATCGAACTGGGGACACCGGCCTTTTCAGGGCCGTGCTCTACCGACTGAGCTATCTCGGCACATCTCTGCGGGGACGACCGGATTTGAACCGGCGATCTCTGGAGTGACAATCCAGTGTCATAGACCAAACTAGACCACGCCCCCGAAAATAACACAATTGGGCGAAACAGGACTTGAACCTGTGACCTTCCGGATGTAAGCCGGATGCTCTTCCAGCTGAGCTATTCGCCCATTATAATACCATTATTATTTTTGTAATGCAATAGTAGTGCTCAGCCAGTTTTAAAATCGTCCCCAAGGGGATTTGAACCCCTGCTGCCGGGATGAAAACCCGGTATCCTAGGCCACTAGATGATGGGGACATACTGTATCTTTCCAATTCAGCAGTCTACAATACAACTAAATTATACTGGTGAGTCGTACTGGGATCGAACCAGTGACCCCCTGATTAAAAGTCAGGTGCTCTCCCTCTGAGCTAACGACTCGTCATTAATTGTCTATTTATTGGGTCGTGCAGGACTCGAACCTGCAACCTACGGATTAAGAGTCCGTTGCTCTACCATTGAGCTAACAACCCGTGGTAATATAACCCAATATCAACGATGAGTATCTCATCAATAACAGTCAATTATTAAATAGTAAGTGTTGGCGATGGAACTGTCAAGGATTATTTTTTTTGCAATGGGCTAGTTTGCCAGATAGAAGCCTGCTTGTTATTATCTTCTTTTAAGATGAAGAAGTTGCAACCTGAGACTAAAGAGCCTCAACCACTCGCTGAGCGGATGCGCCCAACTACGATGGCCGAATTTGCTGGGCAGATAGCGATCTTAGGTCCAGATGGGCCACTACGAGCATTGCTTGATAAGCAAAGCTATCGCTCATTTCTATTCTGGGGACCGCCTGGAACCGGTAAGACTACAATAGGAAGGATTATTGCCCGGCAATCAGAGACCAATTTTGTTCACCTCTCCGCTGCTCTGGCAGGAGTAAAGGAAGTACGAGCTGCTCTTCAGCGGTCGCAACAGCGCTATGAGCTACACGGGAAGCGGGATCTTCTCTTTATTGATGAAATTCATCGATTCAATCGCGGGCAGCAAGATGTTCTCCTTCCTTTTCTCGAACAAGGGAGCGTGATCTTTATTGGGGCAACGACTGAGAACCCTTCCTTTGCGTTGACCAGCGCCCTGCTCTCCCGCTGTCAATTATTCGTCTTCTCACTACTCAGTGCAGCAGAGATAAAGATTATTCTGCAACGTGCTCTGATTCATCAGCAAGGACTAAACAGCAAGTACTCTCTCACTGATGAGGCAAAGGAAGTATTAGTAGCGATTGCTGATGGAGATGGGCGGCGTGCTCTCTCCTACCTTGAGCTTGCTGCCTCACTAACACAAACCAACATCATCGATAAAACGATTGTCCATAAAGCTGTAGTAAGAAAAGGCCTTCGATACGATCGGGCGGGAGAGGAGCATTATAACCTAATTTCTGCCTTTCATAAATCAATTCGCAACAGCGATCCCAATGCAACTCTATATTGGCTTGCCCGGATGATCGAGGGAGGAGAGGATCCATTGTATATTGCGCGGAGATTAATTCGTATTGCAAGTGAAGATATCGGGCTTGCCGATCCTGCAGCGCTGTCAATAGTCGTAGCAGCTCATCAAGCAGTTAAAGCGATAGGACTACCAGAATGTGATCTTGCGCTGGCAGAAGCAGCGCTATATCTTGTCAATGCACCGAAGAACAACGCTCTTTACACCGGATTTGATGCGGCGCGAAAAGATGTAATGCAAACAGCAAATGAGCCAGTACCATTACATCTGTGTAATGCCCCTACCCAACTAATGCGCCAGATCGGCTATAGCAAAGGGTACAAATATGCACATGACTACATCGGAAAAGAGACAGATATGGAGTGCCTACCACCTTCTTTACGCGGAAGACGTTATTATCCGTCAGAACGTGAGCCGCAAGAGAGATCAGGAGATAAGAGCGAATAGATCTGTGTTTATGTTTACTTGACATTCTTTCCTCGTAAGGATATATTTAATGCGCAGGTGGGATAATGTATCCCGCTGCGCATTCCAAAACCAAAGGGAGGGTTTAAAATATGAGGAATGAAAAGTGGATTCGATTGACACTGTCGATAGCGATTCTTGTTGCTGCAGTAGCAGTCTTTAGTTTTGCAGTTCCAATAACGATCGTTGATGGTCTCGGAAGAGTGGTCACGATTGAGGTACAACCAGAACGGATTATCTCTATTGCTCCAGCCAATACTGAGATATTATTTGCGCTCGGATTGGGAGATAGAGTAGTGGGGGTGACAGCTTTCTGTGATTATCCGCTTGCCGCTTTAGAGAAAGATCAGGTGGGTGGATTTTATCCTCCCAGCTTGGAGAAGATAATCGCTCTTAATCCTGATTTAGTGTTAGCTGACAGTATCCATGGACGGACGATAATTCCAGCACTGGAAGCAAAGGGAATCACAGTAGTTGCGTTGGTAGCCAAAGATTTGATCGGGATACTCGATAATATTATGTTAGTGGGAAGAATAACCGGTGTAGAACGCGCAGCATTTACACTGGTATCGCAAATGCAACGCCGAATCGAAGTAATAACCGAGCAAGTAGAGCAACTCGCTGAAGAGGAAAGACCAGGAGTCTTCTGGATTGTTTGGGCTGATCCAATATGGACGGCAGGGAGCGGTACCTTCGTCAATGATCTTATTCTTACTGCTGGTGGGAGGAATATCTTTGGTGATCTCAAAGGTGGGGGAATAGTTACGCTTGAAGCGCTTATTGTGCGCGACCCAACGGTAATCATCGGCTCTGCACACCATGGAGTAAGCGCACCCGCAGAATGGGCTGCTACCGATCCACGACTTAAAACCATAGCCGCCCGTTTATTGAATCGGGTCTATATCGTTGAAGCAAACCTGGTTGAACGACCCGGTCCGCGCATAGTTTATGGATTGGAAATGATCGCAAGGCTGCTTCATCCCAAGCTGTTCGCTAGTCTAGATTGCAATTAAGGAGAGCTGATTTTAGTGCAGCCCTTCTCTTTTGCCTTCCGTAAAGTGAAGGAAGACTCCATACAGATAGTCTTTGATTTCTGTTACGATGGTGTAGTAAGTCATCTTACTACATCCTCAATATCATAAAAAAGATGTGGTCAAAGAAGATGAATTTAAGAATTACAAACGGAGGAATAGTAAAATGCCATCTCTTTTTCAAAGCCGAAAAGAGAAGAGTCAAGATTCCGTGATTGATTCCTTTTCTCTTACTGCACATTGGCGAAACAGAGTTTATGCCATAATAGCGCTTTCAGGCTTACTTGGGCTGACCATTGCAGTTACCTCTACCATTGGCAGCGCTCAAATACCTTTCCACACATCTTTTGCCATTATTTTATCGCGATTTCCGCTAATTGATATAACACCTTCGTGGTCTAGAGGTTTTGAGACGATCATTCTGTATGTCAGACTTCCCCGAATCATAATGGCCGGATTGGTAGGAGCAGCGCTGTCGGTGGCCGGAGCCGCCTATCAAGGGTTATTTCGCAATCCACTGGCTGATCCGTATCTAATCGGTGTTGCTTCCGGAGCAGGGTTGGGAGCTACCATTGGCTTTCTCATTCCATTCACCGCTTCGTGGATGGGTTTGGGATTGATCCCTTTATTTGCGTTTATCGGTGCTTTAAGCGCAGTGGCTGGTGTTTATCTGTTGGCGCGCGTCGGCAAGACAGTGCCAGTAACGACTCTGATCTTAGCCGGAGTTGCAATTGGCGCTTTTTTATCCGCGATTACATCATATCTATTTACCCTGTTCGGTCGAGATTTACATGGGATCATATTCTGGCTGATGGGTGGGTTTTCACTGAGTACTTGGAGTGAAGTACGCTTGATCTTTCCGTGGATTATAATTGGAATTGTAGTTATCTCCCTTTATTCCCGACCTCTCAATGTAATGCAACTCGATGAAGAACAGGCACAACAATTAGGGATCAAAGTAGAGAGGGTTAAAATAACTCTCCTTATCGTCGCCACTCTTATCACTGCTGTTGCAGTCTCCTTTGCCGGACTTATTGGCTTTGTTGGACTTATTATCCCGCATGTGGTCAGACTCATCTGGGGGCCAGATCATCGTTATCTATTCCCATTATCAGCTCTTGTTGGCAGCATCTTTCTCATTCTGGCTGATGCTGCAGCCCATGGACTGATCCCACCGCGAGAGATTCCAGTAGGAGTGGTTACCGCCTTATGTGGAGGCCCTTTCTTTCTCTACCTGCTGCGGCGCAGGAAAGGGCTTACTTTTTTCTAATCCAATGATTGAGCTTAAAGATGTCAGTTTAGGATATAACCGAAGACCAGTCTTAACAGGGATCAATCTTCAGGTATCTTCAGAAGAGATCGTTGGTCTTATCGGTCCTAATGCGGCAGGAAAATCAACTATAATCAAAGGGATAAACCGGCTGGTACGACTCTTTGCTGGTCAAATTCTCTTAAATAACACTGATATAACGACTATCGACCGCAAGGCGCTTGCCCGCCTCCTTGCCACAGTACCGCAGAATCCGACCCTACCTGCAGCATTTACCGCCTTTGAATTAGTACTGATGGGGAGGACGCCTCATCTGGGATTACTGCGCTATGAAGGAATCAAGGATATAGCGATTGTACGACAAGCGATGGAAGTAACTCAAACCGACTATCTTGCCAAACGTCGAATAGGAGAACTCTCTGGCGGTGAACGGCAGCGGCTGGTCATTGCTCGTGCTCTAACCCAACAACCTAAGGTCATGCTCCTTGATGAGCCGACAGCAAGTTTGGATATCAATCACCAAATTAAGACTTTAAATCTGATGAAGAGACTCTGCCGTGAGCAAAAACTGGCCGTCATTATTGCTCAGCATGACCTAAATCTCGCAGCTCAGTATTGCGACCGAGTAATACTCCTTAACCAAGGAGAGATCTATGCCCAAGGGACCCCGCAGGATGTGATTACCACTCAGAATATTAAGGCGGTCTACGGAGCCGAAGTATCTGTCTATCCGCATCCGGTCAATGAGCTGCCCGTACTCCATATCACAGCCGGTTCGGAGGAAGGAAGGAGTGATCGGTGAAGAAAAAGACATATCAAGAAGCTGAGAGGTTAGAAAGTTGGAAAGTTACAAGATCGGAAAGAATCTTCATCCTCCTTCTTATCACAAACTATAAATCTCTGGTAACTATTCGTCCTTGGTATCCTATCTCTACTTATAGTAAAATTCTTGGTAAAGCCTGCAGCACTAAAAACTCTGGCGGCTCAGACTCAGAAGGGTTTGATAAGATAGGACATGGAGTTTTCGAGAGAGAGATAATAAGGAGAAAGTTATGGAAAAGGAAAAAAAGACTATTGATTCGCTTATGACTGAGGGGCGGACATTTCCAGTGCCGGTGTCAATCAAGGCCAATGCTCATGTAAACAGCGTCGAGCAGTATGAGGAAATGTGGGAGAGATCCATTAAAGACCCGGATGGTTTCTGGCTGGAACAGGCGAGGAGTTTGACCTGGTTTAAGGAACCGACAGAAGGACTTAAGTATACCTGGGATACGAGGAACCGCAAAATTGAACATACCTGGTTTGCTGACGGCAAGCTTAATGCTTCCTATAACTGCCTCGACCGTCACCTTGGAACACCGATCGCCAAGAAAACAGCGCTGATCTGGCAGGGTGAAGAAGAGAATGATGTCAGAAAGCTTACCTACGAGGAGCTGTACAGGGAAGTATGCAAGTTTGCTAACGTTTTAAAATCCCGAGGGATCAAAAAAGGCGACCGGGTAGCCATCTATATGCCGATGGTGCCTGAGCTGGCGGTAGTGATGCTTGCCTGCACCCGTATCGGTGCTATCCATTCGATTATTTTTGGTGGCTTTAGCTCAGAGGCGATTCAAGGAAGAGTCAATGACTCAAACTGCAAAATACTGATCACTTCCAATGTTTCTCGGCGGGGCGGGAAGCTCATCGGTCTTAAAGATATCGCTGATGTTGCACTGAAAAAGACACCTAGTATTGAAAACGTTATCGTGGTTAAAATCAATGATGAGCCCTGTTCTATGAAAGAGGGTCGGGACGTGTGGTATCATGATGAGATGGCCGGCGCTGCTGAGAAATGCTCGGCGGAAAGAATGGGCGCCGAAGACCCGCTGTTTATGCTTTATACCTCTGGTTCCACCGGTAAGCCCAAGGGGGTTGTTCATACTACAGGCGGCTACCTGCTGCATGTTGCGCTTACCCATAAGATTGTTTTCAATATTCACGACGACGATATCTACTGGTGCACCGCTGATATCGGCTGGGTGACGGGGCACAGCTATATTGTTTACGGCCCGCTGGCCAATGGTTCCACTTCGCTTATGTTTGAAGGTGTTCCTACCTATCCGGATGCCGGGCGATTCTGGCAAATTTGTGACAAGTTCGGCGTTACCGCTTTTTATACCGCTCCTACCGCCATTCGTGCTCTTATGCGCCTTGGAGAAGAATGGCCGGCAAAATATAAGCTGGATACACTGCGTGTTCTCGGGTCAGTCGGTGAGCCGATAAACCCTGAAGCCTGGATGTGGTATTATGAGAAAATCGGCCGCAATCGCTGCCCGATCGTTGATACCTGGTGGCAAACAGAGACCGGCGGCCATATGATTACTCCATTACCGGGTGTTCATACGTTAAAACCAGGAAGTGCAGGCCGGCCATTCTTTGGTGTTGAGACGGCTGTTTTGCGTGACGATGGCAGCAAATGCGATATAAACGAGGGCGGCAAGCTTTGCATCACTAAACCCTGGCCCGGGATGATGCGGACGATGTGGGGCGACCATGATCGCTTTATCGATACCTATTTTACGATGTATAACGACCTTTACTTTACCG
>CAZORT010000021.1:0-11654 GCA_964582575.1 uncultured Thermotogae bacterium | reverse complement strand
CTTCAGATACGCGCTTCTAATGAATGATCTGCTTGACGGTTGCTACAATCAAATAATTTCGACGAACGACCGTTTTCCCACCTTAATCACAAGCGGTGGTGTAAACTGAATGTTAAGATCAGAGGAAATGATCAGTTCATCATTAATTGTCACTCCTCGTTGATCGATCAACCGGCGCGCCGCTGAACGGCTCTCTATTAACCCTGTTTCCATCAGTAGAGTGATCACCCAGATCATGCCCTGTTCATTGAGTAATCTTCGATTTAGTTTGATTTTTGCCACCTCTGTCGGACGATTATGCTGGACAAAGATGCGATCAAATTCTTCCTGCGCGCGTTGGGCAGCCTCTCGGTTATGGTACATTTCTACGAGCGTAAATGCAAGGTGCTGCTTACGCTGTCGCGGGTGGAGATTAGCAACTTCCTCGTAAAGAATATCAGTGAGATATGTGAAATAAGGATCCATTAATTCATCAGGAATCGACATAACTTTGCCGAATATCTCTTCTGGCGCTTCGTTTATCCCGATATAATTCCCTCTACTTTGGCTCATGCTCTGCTTTCCATCGGTGCCAACAAGCAGCGGAACCGTCAGTATTACTTGCGGTTCTTGGCCGTACGCACGCTGAATGTCACGACCGATTAAGAGATTAAATTTTTGGTCGGTGCCGCCGAGTTCAATATCAGCGCGAATAACGACTGAATCGTAGGCTTGAGCGAGCGGGTAGAGAAATTCTAATATGCTGATAGGATCATTTGCAGCAACGCGCTGCGAAAAATCATTCCGTTCTAACATTCGTGCCACTGTATACTTAGAAGCAAGCTCAATGATATCAGCAAAGGTAAGAGGTGAGAGCCACTCAGAATTATAACGGATCTCTGTCTGCTGCGGATCAAGAATCTTAAATGCCTGTGCTTCATAAGTCGCTAAATTCTCTTTGATCTGCTCGGCATTCATCCGTGAGCGCGCGGAACTCTTCCCTGATGGATCACCGATTAATCGAGTAAAGTCTCCCACCACAAGGACTGCTGTATGACCTAACCGTTGGAAATCACGCATTTTGCGTAATGGCACTGAATGTCCCAGTGTCAGATGAGGAGCAGATGGGTCTATTCCTAACTTTATTCGTAGTGGCTCTGCTTCTTTTGCTGATCTTACAAGTTTCTTGCGTAAATCAGTAAGAGGAATAAGATCAGCGACTCCTCGCTTAATTATTGTGATTGCATTTTCAATTGAACAATTCATTCTCTTTCCTTTAGGTTACCGTATTTCCGCACCTTACTGATCCGCATCCTTATGGTTTTAGCGGTAAATGGACTCTCTTATCATGCCTTAACAACCGAGATAATCCTATCGTTAGCTGCCAGTTGCATTAACCTGACTCCGCGGGCGTAGCGACCATAAACATTTATCTCACCGGCAAAGAGGCGAATCACTTTTCCGGTCTTGGTCATGATGATGATCTCATCTTGATCTGTAACCACTTTAGTCGCTATTAGACTGCCAGATGTCTGATCAATTTTGATCCCCATTACTCCTTTGCCGCCTCGCTTTTGCAGTGGAAAGTCGATGAAGGATACTCGTTTACCGTATCCGTTATCGGTCACCATAAGGAGCTTCTTATCCATTGTAATTCCCTGTTCCAGAGAGACCATTCCAATAACATTGTCTCCTTCTTCCATACGGATACCGATTACCCCGTGTGATGGCCGACCAGTTAAGCGCACATCAGAATCACGGCAGCGGATTGATTGTCCTTGTTTAGTGGAGATGAGCAATTCTCCATCTCCTGCTGTATCAATTACCTCTACCAATCGATCATCTGCGTCGGCATTGAGACTGATAATCCCTTTTGCATGCACAGTGGAATATGCGCTCAATCGATTTTTGTTGACGATCCCTTTGGCTGTTACCATTACACAGAAATTATCTTTTGCCAAACTAGAATCATGTAATGGGAGGATAGCACGGACCATCTCATCCTGCTTTAGCTCAATTACACTGCGCAGATTTTTACCAACAGCATCGCGGCCTAACGATGGCAATTTATACCCTTGTGTCCGATAGACAGTATGTTTGTCAGTGAAGAAGAGTAGTTCATTATGTGCCTTTGCTGTCGCAATGCAACATAGGTAATCACCATCTTTAGCACGGATTCCGATCATCCCCTTACCACCTCGCCCCTGACTTTTATATTCATCTTTTTTAGTCGCATTAACATAACCATGACTGGTCACATTGATCATCAGATCATGGTTCGGAATGAGCTCAGTGAACGATAGAACACCATCACCATCACTGATCACTGTGTGCCGTATATCGGCATGCGTTTCACCGATTCGGCGCAACTCATTTTTCAGTGTTTCATCGAGCAGAATTTCATCTTGAAGAATCGCCTGGTATTCAGTGATTGCTTGTTTAATCTTCTCATATTCGATATCGATCTTGTCCCGCTCCAATGCTGTTAATTGTGCGAGACGTAATTTAAGAATAGCATCGGTCTGCTCAGTAGAGAAGGCAAACTCCTCCATAAGAATCGATGATGCTACTTCGGAATTCTGAGCTTCTCTGACTATTTCGATAATTCGGTCAATGTTGTCAAGCGCTGTTTGATAACCGGATAGGAGATGGGCACGTTTCTCTGCTGTATTGAGTCGATACTCTGTCCGCCGTCGGATAACTTCGCGACGAAATTCAATAAAACAACTTAATATCTCTTTCAAAGACAGTATCCGCGGATTACCGTCTAAAATTACAAGGAAAGAACTACTGATCGACCGTTCCAATGGAGTAAGTTTGTATAACTGATTGAGTACAAGATTAGGATTGGCCGACCGTGTTAGATCGATCACAATGCGCAGTCCATCACGATCAGACTCATCGCGTAAGTCAGAGACTCCCTCAATCACACCGGCCTGAATTTGCTGCGCAATCGCTTTGACAATCACTGATTTCTGCACAAAGTATGGTATTTCCGTGATGATAATCTGTCTCTTTTCAATTACTGCTTTTCCTCGTACAGTGATCTTACCCTGCCCCGTACGGTACATATCTTCAATACCTTGACGGCCCATAATGATTCCGGCGGTAGGAAAATCAGGCCCAGGGATACATTCCATCAGTTCAGAGAGAGTTGCCAGTGGATTATCGATTAACAATATAATTCCTTCGATTAATTCCCCTAAATGGTGCGGTGGAATATGAGTCGTCATTCCGACAGCTATCCCCCATGCCCCGTTCATTAGCAAGTTAGGAACTTGGGTTGGCAATACTGTCGGCTCCTCTAGCGAGTCATCAAAATTTAGCGTCCAATCGACCGTCTTCTCATCTATTTCTGTCAGAAATTCCATCGCTATTGGGGTTAACTTAGCTTCGGTGTAACGCATCGCTGCTGGTTCATCGCCATCGATCGAACCAAAATTTCCTTGTCCGTCGATCAACGGGTATCGATAGGAGAAGGGTTGAGCCATATTGACCATTGTGTCATAGATTGCCTGGTCTCCATGGGGATGGAATTTCCCCATCACTTCCCCCACGATGCGCGCCGCCTTTTTGTGTGGCTTACTTGGGAGAAGGCCCAGTTCGCGTACTCCGTAAAGAATTCGCCGCTGCACAGGCTTTAACCCGTCACGGACATCAGGAATCGCCCGGCCAAGGATTACGCTCATCGCATAATTGATGTACGATTGCTCCATCTCATCTTCAATATATGAAGGTTGAATTTTTCCATTCATTTACATAGCGCTCCTTAGATTGTTGGCAAGAAAAAACCTACCTAAAATCTTACTGAAAAACTCTTTCCAATGCAACAATAATTGCAGACCGAATTGAGTATAATGTAGAAAATAGGAGTTGTTCACCGAATAATGAGTTCTTTTATGAAAGACCAATCTGATTTTCTTGGCCAAGCCCGCTTGATCATCGCTGCAGGGCAGATATGTGATTTCTGTCTTGGGCGGCGATTTGCAAAACTCGGTAGTAATCTTTCCAATAGTGAGCGAGGTAAAGCTCTGCGCGTATTACTCTCAATGGTCGATAAGATTGACTTCCGGCCGGCAACAGATTGCTTGGTATGTCAAATGCTCTTCGCTGAGATCGAGCAAAAAGCGAAACAGGCTGTAGAATTAGCACAAGGGATTGAATTTGACACGTACCTATTTGCAGTTAAGCTTACACCGCGAATAGAGGAGATAAATCGCATCTTTGACGAACGATTCGGCATTACGTCAGCTGAGTCATTCAAACATGATTTCAATCGCGAACTCGGCAAGGCGTTTGAACAGCAATTCATTGCCGAACAAACAGGAAAATCGCAAGTTACTGCCAAGAATATTACAGTCGCTTTTACTAATCCTCATCTGCTCTTTACAGTCAATCTTCGCAACGACCGCATCGATCTTCGTATCTCTTCGCTATATCTGTTAAGTCGTTACCGCAAATTTGTTCGTGACATACCGCAAACTCGTTGGTTGCACCGTAACTGCTATGAGCAAGACAAGATCTATCACCAATCTGTGGAAGAGATAATCGGTGCTCCGATCATCAAAGCAACACAAGCTAAAGATGCAATTCTCCATGGAGCAGGACGCGAAGATATTGACGCATTGATGTTGGGCCCAGGGAGACCATTTGTGATGGAGATAGTAGCTCCGCAAAGACGATCCCTCGATATTGTGCAATTACAACAGCAGATTAACGCCACTGCAGCGGGAAAAGTTGAAATAGAAGCGCTCTCCATTATCGACCGATCGATGGTTAAGGTAGTCAAAGAGAGTAAACAGGACAAAAAATATCGCGTTACAATTCAGTTTGCTGAACCGATTACACAAATAGCACTGACCAAAGCCATGCGCAACCTAATCGGGCCGATTGAGCAACAGACTCCGCAGCGTGTTGCTCATCGCCGCGCCGGCTTAATCAGAACAAGATATGTCGTTGCAGCAGCTGGGACAATGACAGGAACGCAGACCGCAGAATTACAGATTCATTGTGAAGGAGGATTGTATGTAAAAGAGCTGATTTCCGGCGATGATAAGCGAACCTCTCCCAGTCTCACTGCACTGTTAGGCGTCGATGCGCAAGTGATTGAACTTGATGTGATCGATATATTAGACCGTTCTTAACCCATTCAGGTCTGCGTGCTCGTGCCCAGAAAGTGAGAGTAATCAGTGTTGAGTAATAGAGAACTGCTCTGTATCTCTCCTTCTCTTTTTTTACTCATTATTTATCACCATCTTCCGCGATCACTCTGCGATAAATTGCTTCGTATTGCGGGATGATCTGCTGCGCGGGAAATGATTGAACGGCCCGTTTGCGGCCTGCGGCAGCAAATAAGGTGTGCAGCGGACAATCAGAAAGAAGTTTGATCGCATAATCAGCCATCTGTTCAATATCACCGACAGGAGCCAAGTAACCACAGCTGCCATGCTCGACTACCTCGGCTAAACCACCAACATCACTCGCTACTACTGGGACTCCGCTGGCCATTGCTTCCAATGCCACTAAACCAAAACTTTCCATCTCACTTGGAAGTAGTAATAGATCTGCTGCACAGAGCAGAGAAGAGACACGATCTACTACCCCGAGAAATTTAACTCGATCTTCAATCTCTAAGTCTCTGGCTATCTGTGCTGCTATCGGCAGATCAGGGCCATCTCCCACCAGGAGCAGACGCGCATCGATCTTGGCGGTAACTTTTGCGAATATCCGCATTACATCACTGATTCGTTTCACCGGCCGAAAGTTTGATATATGGATCAAGGTCATCTGTTGTGGTGAATCACAAGGAGGGATACAGGGCGAAATAGAACAGTCATATTGCGCTGGATCGATGAAGTTATGGATAACATCAATCTTTTTTTTCACTGCAAATTGGCGATATGTCTCATCCTTCAAAAAATGAGAGACGGCAGTGACAGCATCTGATCGTTCTATTGTTAGTGCAGTAACCGGTTTAAATGACGCATTATTGCCGACCAAAGTGATATCAGTCCCATGAAGGGTAGTGACAACTTTAAGATTCAGTTCCGGTACTATATCTTTGGCCAACAGCGCAGCAGCAGCAAATGGAATGGCATAATGGACGTGTAAAATCTGCAGTCTTTTCATCCGTGCCACTTCAGCCATCTTAGAAGTGAGCGCTAACGTATAGGGGAAATTTTCAAGTAGCGGATATTCTTCAATCTGCACTTCATGGAAACTGACGCGCTGCGGCAACTCGGTCAACCGTAAGGGTGTTGTATAACTAATAAATGCCACCTCATGCCCACGCGCCGCTAGATGTTTACCCAGCTCAGTTGCCACCACACCACTTCCGCCATGAGACGCATAACAAGATATACCGATACGCATAATTACCTCCTGTTATAACTGCTCAACCACTATGAGACAAAGGTAAGCGATGAAGCACAAGAATCTCTATATTCAACATTCCGCGGGGCATCGACGGAAGGAAGAGTGCTCGCAATAAGAGAGAAGAAGTTGTATTCGGGGTCGTCCCTTACCCTAAATACCAAGACGAGCGGAATTAAAGTCTTTTGTATAAATCATTATAATTTGCGCCCCAAATCTCCAATCTTCGTCTCGTTGTGGCTCTACCTACAACAGTTACCTCCTTAGAATGATGAAAACTTAATATCGAGCAGATTCTCCGCCTCAATATTACCCTGAATGAGAAACCCCTCGCCGTATTCTTTCTCGATTAGCGAACCGTAATAAGCATTTCGGGTTTTAATCGATCGGCTATATGCCGATGAAGTCAGGCGGGTCAGCAGATACGAATCATCATCCGGTTTAAATTGAGTCGAATAGGCGTAGATCGCCTCCATCTTGCGCTTAAATTGATCGCTGATATCAACGATCAACGACGGCTTGAACTCTTGCCATCCCATATAGTAGAGTAGACGTGTTGGCCGATAGGCTGGTTGCTCTGTTTTGTAGCGGTGCAGCCCGGCAAAGAATATTCCTTCATATGCTAATTCACTCGCATGATAGTGATCGGGATGGCGATCTTTCCAATAGGGAATTAGCACCAATGATGGACGATATTTCCGTATGACCGCCGCTATTTTTCGCTTCGCCTCACTGGTCTTATGGATATTCCCATCTTCTAATTCCAAATTTTCTCGCACTGCAGCGCCGATAATCGTTGCCGCTGCTGCCGCCTCTTGTTGTCGTATTTCAACTGTGCCGCGTGTTCCCATCTCACCTTGCGTCATATCGATAAGTGCGACTGAATAGCCAGCAGAACTCAGCTTGATCAATGTTCCGCCGCAACCGAGTTCAATATCATCAGGGTGTGCTCCAAAGGCTAATACATCGATATGATCTATCATTCATTCTCTCCCATCACTACTATCTGATGCGAAAAATCATCGAGCGCTCCTTGCTCAAATATCTTTTCGCTGAAGGTAAGACCATAGTGGTTGATAAAGTGAGCGAGTGGTAAGACTCTCTCCTGTAACTTCCCTTTAGGAAGAAGCAAATTACGTAGTCGTTGCAGTCTCCCTTTGGTGAGGCCGCGTTTGCTCATCTGCACTTTTAGCGTTCGTTCTTCAAGTTTATCCACGCCTCTCATCGCCGCAGTAGAAGTTTGCGACCATGTTCGGCTTAAATTAGGATCAATCTTTGCGACATATAACAATAGCGGGGCGAGCGCTGCCTCTATCCTCTCCCGAGCAGAAACAAATGGCATGCGATCATCAGCTCTCACCAGTTGATTAAATGCATCTTCCACATTAAGTTGATTGGTAATGATAGTAGCTGCGTCAATCCGATACTCTCTGAGTAGTTCACTCTCTTTCTGTGATAGGATCGTATAACTTTGACGGGGGAAGAGCAATGGCTGCGATAGAGCAAAGAGTTGATAGAGTGGTTTTAACATGGCGTGATAAGCGATCTCTCCTGGTCCGAGCACATGTGCCACGGTTGGAAAAAGATAATCAGCAAGGAGCGGACGTAGCGCAACATCTGCCGAATAGCGCTGCGGATGAGAGAGGGCAATCTTTTGGTGACGATAGGGATGTTGTACACGGATCCGTCGTCCTGACAGATCAAAGGTGTATAACTGTCCGGCACGAGAACTATCGAGCGCTGGCTGATATCCAACAGAGATTAACTGTTGTGCTCTCTCTTCCAGTCGGTAGCTAATCTTATCAACTGCACCAAGAGCTGTATGGAAGAATTCGCCGGCCAACGGAGAGAGGATCGTTGGGGTTGTGATGACAAGACCGTAGAAAGAGAAAAGTTGCGACCAGATACGGCCGTTCCACGTGCAAAAATCCTCACCTCGTTGCGGCGCAAAGAACTCCTTTGCCACTGAGAGATATGGAGCTGGCGCCGCCTGAGCGAAAAACTCCGTATACGCCTGGTGCACACTATCTGTAACTGGTAACGCATCGATCGGATGGCCAGCCAGCTCCCAGTTGAACTGCACAGAACCGACTTCGCCATCTGGTTGAAGGAAGGCGGCATGATTGATCTCAGTTAAGTCATGGTCATCTGTTGCCAGCCAGAAGACCGGGATAACGCGCATACCCAAACGAGTCTGTAACTCTTTTGCCAGCCGAATAGTTGTAACTATTTTATACAGAGTGTATGCCGGCCCACCTAAGAGTCCTGCTTGTTGTCCAGTGATCACACAGAATGTGTCAATGTCTTTCAATGCATTGATATTATCGTAAGTTGCAGAATGAGCGCCCAAATGTTGATTGTATTTTACTAACCGGCCTGCTAAATCACGACGGAAAGAATCATTCGTTTGGCGATGAGGGTTCAAGGTAGTGCCAAACCGGGATAGTGAATGGGTAAACAAAGAGTCTGTGTTTCCTTCTCCGCGCAGATAATCAAGATATAATTTATTCTCTGGATAGAGATGTTGCGGCGCTATTTGTTCGTTCATCAACTTCTCTTTTCTGCAATGAGGATCAATCGTTCACTGTGGTGATCAAGCAGTTCTCCGGAAAGTGCTCCATACTTGCGAATATCAACGAACCCAGCTCTCTTAAGCATCTCTTCCATCTCCAGATGGTGATAGAGACGGACCGACTCAAAGAATTTTTCTTCTTTCCCAGCTGCAGTGGTGACGACCATGCTCTTTTCAATCCGGCGTTGATCAGCGGTTAATTGACGTGTGATCTTTACTTGCTTGCCAGCGAGGGTCTTCTCCTCGCTTGGAACTAGATTATCCAGCAGATATTCGCGATTTATGTAATCGATCAGGAATTTCCCCTGTGGTTGTAATCCCTGGTAGACAGAGCGCAGTACAGCAGCGTTCTCCTCATCCTGCGCAAAATATCCAAATGTGGTAAAAAGAGAGAGCACCACAGCAAAATGCTCTTGCTGCGGCAGATAGCGCATATCACGGCAGAGCAATTTAACATCTGATGCTCCGGCAGCGATCAATCGCTCTTTAGCGACTTGAAGCAGTTCTTCTGAAAGATCAAGACCAGTTAATGAGCGAAACCCAAGCTGGTGTAATGCAATCAAATGTCGACCAGCGCCGCAGCCCAAATCGAGCAACGGCTTATCACGTGATGGTGAGAGCAATTTGATTATCGCTTTGATATCGGCCAGCGCCTCATCTTCATTACGATGCGCATACAACCTTAAATATTCGTGTCCGAAACTCTTCTTATACCAGGGGATCATTCTATTCCGTGTTCTTGTTTATAAGCAGCCCAGTTCTCCTTTAAGTGGATGAAGGCGGCGAAATCAGAGGCTGTAAGAAATGGATTTTTGCGTCGCTCAATACCGATCGTTGATTGGGGAGTAGTTCCATAATCATGGCCGGGGAAGACGCGAACTTCATCTGGCAGTGTAAGGAGTTTACTGCGTAAAGAGGTATACTCTGCTATTGCTGCCTCTCTGCTTGCTGTTCCACCTACTTTGCCGACAAAGAGCGTGTCGCCAGTAAAGAGAGCATTATCAATGTAAATACAGATTGAGTCAGGCGTATGTCCGGGAGTATGCAAAATTGTCACCTTTAACTGACCCAACGGAAAAGTAGCGTTATCCTCGACTCTAACCCCAGATACCGGGTTAATCTGTCCGAACAGGAGAGCCCGCTTGCCGGTCAACTGTTCAATGATCTCATTACCGTTCGTATGGTCAGGATGATTATGCGTAATGAAGATATATTCGATCTTATATCTGTGTTGACGGGCAAAGTTCACGATCATCTTCGGTGAGAAAGAAGGATCGATTACAATTGCCTTGGCTGAAACTTCATCAACAGCGATATACCCGAAGTTGCGATCTCCCCCAGTAGCAAATTGTTTGACGCGCATTAGTGCCTCCCTTAGTTAAAGTAGTCAGCTTGTAGCGGTCAGCTCTGACTTTTGACTCTTGCCTTGTGACTAATTATCAACTGCGCCATTCTACTACTTCATCTTGTGGTCGTTTCGGACGTGGCTTCCCTACTGTATCTGAATAACCGATCGGAATTATCGCGATCGGTCGCAGATGTTTCGGAAGTTTCAAGATTTGACGTGCAACAACATTCTCGTCGAACGCACCGATCCAGCAGGTCTCAAGACCGAGTGACTTAGCTGCCAGCAGAATATTCTGCACCGCTGCCGCAGTATCCTGATATGCATACAGGCTGTCGCCGCGATAACCGTAGGCTTTGGTCGCTATTTGCAGATCAGCACAGACGACGATCGACACCGGCGCCTCGGCAATGAAGCTCTGCCCATAAGCCGCTACCACTACTTGTTGCTGCAGTTCCATGCTGTCGAGGATGTAGAATTTCCACGGTTGCGCATTGCCGGCGCTCGGAGCAGCAAGCGCTGCCTTGATAATCAATTCTAATTTCTCTGGTTCCACCTTACGGTCGGTGACAAAACTGCGGATTGAGCGACGATCAAAGATAGTCTTTAAAGTATCATTCATCGATTTCTCCTTAGGAAAATTCTCTTCTGTTACGTATCTAAAGCGTAGCGCAGCGCAGCTTGAGCATGAATCCGCGCCGTATCAAAGAGTGGAATTTCGCAATCTGCAGCATTGAGCAGGAGCGGAATCTCAGTGCAGCCGAGGATGATCCCTTCAGCGCCTTGCTCTTTGAGGTGATTGATTATATGCAACATCTTCTCTTTTGAATCTTGCTCGATCTTGCCGCGCACCAACTCGCGATAGATTAACTGGTGAATATACTGTTGTTCCTCCTCAGTAGGAAGGATAGTTGTCAGACGATGAGCACGTAATCCATCGCAATAGAACGGTTCCTTCATTGTGATCATTGTCCCCAGCAAACCAATTGTCGTGATCTTCTGCTCAGTGATCGCCGCTGCCGTCGCATCGATGATCGACAGGAGCGGAATCGGTGAACGCGGGGCGACTTGCGCAATAAGCCGATTAAAAGTATTCGACGCAATCAGCCCGAAATCAGCGCCCGCAGCGGCTAAAATCTCAAAGATACGTACCATCTCTTCTGCCATCTTATCCCATTGGCCGGCATTCTGCCAATTGACAAACTGCTGGAACGAGACACTGTAGAGGAGAATCTCTGGATAAGCAAAATCATTAAATTGCTCAGTATATTTGCTGGTGATCGTCTCATAATAGAGGAGCGTTGAAGCAGCGCTCGTTCCGCCGAGAATTCCTATCCGTTTCATCTTCTTGCTCATAGTTGATAACCTTTGTTGCTCTTTCATATT
>CAZORT010000020.1:0-11976 GCA_964582575.1 uncultured Thermotogae bacterium | reverse complement strand
TGCTTGGCCAGCGCCGGGGTGTTGCCCGCTTCCTCTTCACCTTGGTCAACCGGTCAGTCCGGGCTCCGAATCACCCCGGGGACGCGGTTCGGTACATACGTATAGAAAGGGGTAGCAGATCACCCTCCAGGAACTGACTCAAAAGCCAAGACCTGCCCCCTTATTCCGCTATGCTATATTGCTTGCCTTTTTGATAGTTGCCAGGCAGAGATAAATAGTATTAAACTCCAACCTATCAATATTACCCAGCACAACCATAATGGGCTCACTTCAATGAAAAGTGGCTTTCCCACGGGACCAGCTTCAAAATATCTAAATGTACCGACTAAGAGATTGCTGTATATGTTCTGCGGCAGCCCCCGCAAAGGAGGCAACACTGCAAGGGCAAAATGTTCGATAAACGGTATCGAAAGACCGGCTACGGCGCCAGCAAGTGAACTGCGTGTCACAACAGCAATAAAAGCACCTAGGATTCCATACACAGATAAACCGAGTATCACAAGCAACATTTGCTGCCAATGGGGTGAGGGAATGTGAGGCGGAACCACGTGCGGGGCTATCTCTGAATGGCCAGCTGTCACTACATTCCAGGTAATAGGTCCTCCTATTAACCCCATTAAAAAGCCTGCCACGGCAACTGCAGTGCTGATGAGGATAATTGATATCATCTTTGTCACTACTGTATTTGCCCAGTCATAGTGAGCTGCACGCACTTTCACTGTTCTGTTGGTAAACTCACTGCCCACAATATGAGCACCTAGTATGGCTGTTATCAGCGGTCCCAGAGCAGCTAGCAAGGCCATGATATTGTTTGGTCCGGCTACAGGATGAAGGACTTGGAAGGTGTCCTTTGCCTTTTGGACCGCATCCCTCAAATCGATAGTTATCCTTTTCCCGTATTCCGAAACTTGTGCCTGGATCTGTTCTCTGACGCGAATTAAATGGCGCTCACTCCGTATGGCGGACTGATAAGGGATAACTAATCCAAACCAAACGGCAACGGTTACCACCACAACAGCTGCGATAAGAATCCCTCGACTTTGTAGTAGTAATCGTTTTTCCAGTGATAGGTTAGTCATTATCTTCATATTTTTCACCTTCCCTGACTATATTCTTGAAGGCTTCTTCAAGAGTGTTATGCTGAATAACCATCTCATACAAGGGTATCTGTAGCCGTTGTAATTTGGAGACTGTTTCTTCAGCTTCAGCAATTGAATCGCATATGACTTCGAGAAAACTGCCTTTGCTGTCATTTGACATGCGGTAGTTGAGAAATGCATTCTTGACTTCCTCCAGATTATGTCCGCGTACACGAACCGTAGTTGGACAGCGGCTTGTAAGTTCAGTAGGAGGGCCGCTAAAAACTGCTTGCCCGTTATGCAAGATGGTTATTTCATCAATTAGTTTCTCGAGGAGGGAAAAATTTTGTCCTGTAAGTATAATAGCTGTTCCCTTATCGGCTAATTGGCGCAGACAATTGCTAACTAGTTCCCATGAAAACGGATCCAGACCAATAGTCGGTTCATCCAAAATAAGATAGAGAGGCTGGCGTAAGAGCGCTGCTGCTACTGCTAAACGATGTCTTTGACCAAGGGAATAACCCTTGGCTTTCTGCTTGAGAAGATTGTCATCTAGCTTTAGGGCATCCAGGACATAAGTTTCCCACTCCTTGTTAACTTTGGCGATTCCCGAGAGGAGGCTTAGGTTTCCAAAGCCATTAAGGTTAGGATATACTGGTGGTTCATCGAAGGCGACCGCGAGATTCTTCCGGAACTCAGCAACTTTCAGTCCATTATACAAAACAGCGCCCTGGGTTGGCTTTAGCAGACCTGTAGCAATGCGCACCCAGGTTGTCTTTCCAGCCCCATTTTCCCCGGCTAAGAACATTATCTTAAAGGGCTCAACCTTAAAGCTGAATCCCTTAAGCACATATCTTTTGCCAAATCTATGGGTGACATTATCACTTACCCAATTCCCGGCAACAGTCATTTTTGTGTCCTCCAAACTTTTAAAATCTCTGGCAATAAAATCCTCATTGCCTGTGCACCGATTACGGGAAGATGGAAAATGAAGTTACTGACTAGTGGTAACTGAATGTTCCATTCTCCTTTTCCGTCTATCTGTACTCACCTCTGTCCTTTTATTCCCGCCTAATGGGCAGACAGGTCATCTCCCAATGCCGCTCGGTGATGGTTGCTATCACGTCCTGTCTACTCATGTTTTCTCAGCTTTCTAGCCTTTGATTGATCAGCAAATTTGCCTTGATAATGATATTGAATACACTTTCAAGCATATTGGCTTTGCCCTATTATCTTCGATTGTACTATTGTATCGGGCAGGAGCATCATATATCAACACTTTAAAAGACAGGAAACTTCTAACAGGATAGCTTGGCAGCGAGTTCTGTCTCATGATCCTTAAGCCATTGCTTGTGCTCGCGCCATCGGGGAGAGTGTTCAGCTACCAGTTCCCAGAATCTCTTTGAGTGGTTCATCTCTTTTAGATGGGCAAGCTCATGGATGATGATGTAGTCAATAACCGGCTGCGGTGCCATTATGAGCTTCCAGTTAAAGCTAAGGTTGCCTTTATGAGAGCAGCTACCCCAGCGGGTCTTCTGCCCTCGTATAGTAACTCGATGATAGGTAAGCCCCAAGCGAGCGCTCAGTTTATCCGCCCTCGCCTTTATCAGTTTTGCGGCCTGCATCCGATACCACTGCTCCAGTACCATATTCAATCTGCTGGTCGTTGATCTGAGGCTTACTACCAGCCTATGCTGCTCCAGTTTTACGTTGTTTGTATTCTGGTGGTTTTGTCGTATTACTACTTCTAAATCTAGGCCGTGATAGGAAACGAAATCGCCATTTTTGATTGCTTTATTGGTATAAGGCGGTTGCACTTCGCCATGCTTTGCGAGCTTATCTAATATCCATCTCCCCTTCGTCTCCAAAAGGTTCGGGAGCTGCCCAATCTTATAAGACTGTGGAATCACTACCGTAAGACCCGTTTCTGGTCTCACTTCGAGCCGGACGTGCTTCACCCTGGCGCTACGCTTGATAATGTATGAAATCGTTTGCTTGTTGAGGAAGATTTTGCGTTTCTCCGTTATGATCGATTTGGAACACACTGTTTGAACCATACTTTTAGTTTACCAGTTTGATCGATTGATTATCCACTGGGCAAAGGTCTCTCTGTTTCAATTTTTCACTTCTTATTGTTATCTGGCTCTCGTTGCGGTACACTATTCTGGTAACGGATAATATTCAATATTTTCAATTCAGGAGGCGATTATGCGCGCAAAATATCTTATTCTCATCAATGTCATCCTGTTTGGGATGATTGTCACTGGTTTCTCGTTCTCTCACACTGGGATCGGTTCTGTTAATCCTCCAAGGTCGGCTATGGATAATGACCAATTCCTTTTCCTTGATGAATTGCGGCCTGGAATGAGGGGTGTGGGTAGAACTGTCGTTAGGTCAGGGGTGATTAGTGAATTCGCAGTTGAAATCGTTGGAATTATCGACGCACCGGGGAATCTCTCCGACTTTATTGTTGTCCGGGTGAGCGGAGAGCCAATTATCAAAGCAGGGGGCGTTGCACAAGGGATGAGCGGCAGCCCAATTTATATTGATGGAAAGTTGATCGGCGCTCTCAGTAGGGCTGCGGTATGGGCGAGAGCAGATGATCCGATCGCGCTTATAACTCCGATTGAGGGGATGCTAGAGATCATTGGTGGATTACAGGAAAGAAGGCTGAGAGAGAATGATCAATTTATTGCCCAGGAGAGAAAATCGATCGATCTTCGCCTTGTGGCGCAGCGGCCGACTGAAGCTGTTCTCCAACAAGCATTTGCCGAAGCGGCAACAAAAGGAATAGAGCTAATCTTTGCGTATCCTGTGCAGTCGCCACTGATGATCAGCGGGTTGCGCGGTCGGTCGGTCTCTCTCCTTATGGATGGACCGAATATAGCAATGCCAGCGCGGTTGATCGATAATTTTATCTCTGCTCCCCTTGTTCCTCCATTACGCGGCTTGGCATCATTTGGATTTAGCCACCATGGTCTTCCCACCAGTACAATAAATATTGGGGCAGAGAATCTTCTCACCCCACCTGTTCCCGGTGGATCGATCGGTGTTGGATTGACGACCGGTGATATCACTATTGCCGCATTAGGGACATTAACATACATCACTGATGGAGTGCTTGTCGGGTTTGGCCATCGCTTTTTACATGGCGGCAGCACTGATTTCCCGCTCACTTTAGCCTATGTCTTTGATACGGTAGAGAGCTACCATATCTCGTTTCAACTGGGCAAGATCGGGCAGACAATCGGCGCGATCTTCGAAGATCGTGCGCAGGGAATCGGTGGAATCATAGATCATTTCCCAGAAATGGCTTCTCTATCGTTTGCCGTTCGTGATGTTAATCGTGAATATCACCGGAATTTTTCGATCGATATAGTCGATGAACCGCAACTTATGGCTGGATTAGTCCTTGCCACTGGGATTGAAGCGCTCGATTCTACGCTTGATCGAATCGGTCCAGGAACGATAGAGGCTGTTTTCCGCATATACGGCGATGGGATGCCGCGACCACTTGAACGGCGAGATGTCTTCTTAAGCACAACGGATATCGCTCTCTTTGCTCCGTTTCAATTGGCGTTGATCACCAATATCTTGCAATATAATGAGTTTGTCGATCCACAGATCACGCGGATTGAGACTTGGTTAGAAGTTCGCGAAGAACTCCGCGCCACTTTTATCACTGATCTTAATATCGACCGCCCCTCTTACCGCCCGGGAGATATGCTCTTCTTTGAAGTTAAGCTGCGAACCTGGCGGGGTGAGCGGATAACTCATCGCGGTGCACTTAGGATCCCGACGCATGCTGTTGGAGATTATATCATTATCCGAGCCTTTGGTGGACCGCGTCGCCGTGAGGCCGGCGAACCGCGTGTGGTCTTTGATAATCTTAATAACTTGATTAGAGCGATTGAAGATATTCCAGCATGGGATACTCTTACGATCGAGATCTTCGCGCTTACACCAGCAGGAGAATTCCTTGACCGCGAACTATTAGCCGGAATAGCAGAAAAAACTATCGCAATGAATGGTTACGTTGTTTTAGATAACGTACAAATAATAGCAAAGTTGGTTCATCCTTAAGGAGTGATCGGTGATCAAAGGATGTTTTCCTGCTCTGAAATCGCGAATATTCTTACTGGATCGCTCTTGCACGCAGATAATACTGCAACCGTACCAACAGGGTTTGCACATGACACACGTCTCCTTGCTCCGGGAGAGATCTTCATCGCGCTTAAAGGAGCGCAGACCGATGGTCATCATTACTTATCAGAAGCGTTCGCTCGCGGTGCTATCGGGGCGATCATCTCCGATTGCACCGCTATCCCAAGCGAAGGGCGTAATATAATCCTTGTCGATGAATCTTTGTCCGCGCTGCATAAGTTAGCGCGCCATTGGCGGCGACAATTCTCTGCTCCGATGATCGGAGTGGCAGGGAGCTGTGGCAAGACAACGACTAAAGAGATGATAGCACACTTATTGCGTCCTCACCGACGTATCTTTGTCTCTCCAGGAAATTACAACACTGAATACGGTCTGCCGTTAGCGCTTCTGGAAATGGACAGGGATGTCGAAGTAGGGATATTTGAATTAGGGGAAGAGCGTGTGGGTGATATTGCGTTACTCGTTGATATTCTTGCTCCGACGATCGGCGTAATCACGATGATCGGCAGAGCTCATCTGGAGTTTTTGCAAACCAGCGAGAAAGTTGCTGAAGAGATATGGCAGATGGTCGATCAATTGCCTGTTGATGGATATGCAATCATCAATGCTGATTCTTCTTTACTGGAAAAGTTACGGCGCAAGTTGCATGTGAACGAGATCAGCTTTGGGATTAACAACGGAGATCTGCGTGCAACAGTGACCAATAAACCAACTGGAATACACTTAGAGGTGACAGAGAGAGATGAGCAGATCAGCCTCATATCCCCGCTATTTGGAAAACATAATTGTTATAATATCCTTGCTGCTGCGGCAGTGGCGCGATTGCATAACATCGCCTGGAAGGAGATTCAACAAGGAGTCGCTTCCTTCATGCCCTATAAGCACCGTCTTTCGCTCCATCCCTCGCCTTTCGGGTATATCCTTGATGATAGTTATAATGCTAATCCCGACTCAACTGCGGCAGCGCTCCACGTTCTCGCTGAACTGGATCTGCCCGTTAAATATCAGGCATTTATCTTCGGGGACATGCTGGAATTGGGTAAAGAGACTGCGAAATTTCATCGCGACATCATGCAGTTGGCGATCAAGCTGGGCATCGACTTTATCTTCACGATTGGAGAGAATGCATGTGGTGCCGCGGCTGAGCTGCGCAGAGGCGCTCTTAGCCAACGAATTATTCTCAGTCACGATAAGGAACAATTGCAGCGCCAAGTTGAAGAGAGACTTTCTCCCGGTGAGACACTCGTTTTGATCAAAGGATCGCGTTCAATGGGACTAGATATCCTTGCTGATCACTGGCGCACTTAAGCAGATGGGCGGAGAGTAACTAATGACTGATAAGTTGCTACACGATCTTAATGAAGAACAATATGAAGCAGTTACCTTTGATCAAGGTCCATTGCTGCTCGTTGCCGGTGTAGGAACTGGTAAAACAACGGTGATTACGCGGCGTATTGCGTATCTGATCGCTGAAAAAAAGGCACAGCCAGCTGAGATTCTTGCCCTTACCTTTACCGAGAAAGCAGCGGCAGAGATGGAAGAGAGGGTGGATATCTTAGTTCCCTACGGATACATCGATGCTTATATCAGTACATTCCATTCGTTTTGCGACCGCCTGTTGCGTGAAAATGCACTTCTGATCGGTCTAACGCCAGATTTCCGTATTCTTACTGAACCGGAGCAAGTGATCTTTTTCAAAGAGCACCTGTTTGATATGCCGCTTAAATTATTACGGCCACTGGGCAATCCAATCCGGAACTTACGGGCAATATTGACTCTCTTTTCCCGCGCCAAGGATGAAGATATCACTCCACAAGAGTATCTTGCTTATACCGTGCAGCTACAGAAGCGAGTGACCGCTAATGCAGATGATGAACTCCTTGCGGCAGAATTTGCGCTGCAAGATGAATTGGCGCAGGTATACGCTAAATACCAGCAACTTCTGCTGGAGAAAGGGTTTGTCGACTTCGGCGATCTGATCAGTTTAACGCTGCGTCTCCTGCGTGATCATCCAGCGATTCTTGCTCGCTATCAGCAACAATTTCGTTATATTCTGGTCGATGAGTTCCAAGATACAAATTACGCTCAGTTTGAGCTGCTAAAGCTCCTTGCTAGTCATCATAATCTCGCTGTTGCTGGTGATGACGATCAGTCAATCTATAAATTCCGCGGGGCGGCAATCAGCAATATTCTTCATTTCCAACAGCAATTTTCCGAGGCAAAACTGATTGTACTCAAGCGAAATTATCGTTCCACACAAGAGATACTCGACTTCTCCTACCGGTTGATCCAAAATAATAACCCTGACCGGTTAGAAGTGCGTAGCGGGATTGACAAACGGTTGGTCGCAGTAAGAACCGACGCTGAATCAGTCAATTACCGTCCATTTGAAACCGTATCCGATGAAGCCGACTTTGTCGCAGAGAAGATTGTAAAGACAATGAAAGAACAAGGATGTTCTTTCCGTGATTTTGCCATTTTAGTGCGAAGTAATATTCAAGCTGATCCATTCCTGCACGCGCTGAACATGTTTCATATTCCGTGGCGATTCTCTGGTAGTCGAGGATTGTACGATCGCCGTGAGATTCAAACTGCAATCGCTTTTCTGCGGCTGATGGCTGATCTGCGTGATAACCTATCACTTCATTTCCTTGCTAGTTCGCCTATTTACCAATTAGAAGCAGAAGAACTTGCTCTTCTAACAAACTATAGCCGACGTACCAATAAGACCTTATTGACCGTGTTCCGTATCGCTGCCCAAACAGCAGGATTTCTCGACATATCTGAGGAAAAGAGAAAGAAGATCAAGAGAATAGTAGATGATCTTACCGCGATGGTAGAGATATCACGAGACGAAACAACAGGCAGCCTGCTCTATGAATACCTGATGACCCGCACGAAATATCTGGAATCACTGAGTAATTCGCAAACAAAAGATGACCTACAAGCAATACAGAATTTGGCAAAGCTCTTTTCAATAATCGAACGATTCCACGCAGTAGCCAAATATGACCGTGTTCTCTGGTTTATCAGCTACCTTGATGCACTGATCGAAGCAGGGGATAATCCTGCTGTTGGTGAGGCAGATTGGGATGAAGATGCCGTAAGTGTCCTCACGATCCACCAGGCGAAAGGATTAGAATTTTCTCATGTCTTCCTTGTCGGCCTTGTCTCAGGGCGCTTCCCGTCGCAATATCGCCGTGATTCCATCTCTCTTCCTGATGAATTGATCAAAGATATCTTACCAACAGCAGATTTTCATCAACAAGAAGAACGGCGCTTGTTCTTCGTCGCTATGACACGCGCCAAACAGAAACTCTATTTAACCAGTGCTTTCGATTACGGGAGGAAACGACCGTGCAAGCCGAGCCTCTTTATCTGTGAAGCGTTAGATGTTCCCATTACAACGATCAAAGTTATTAAGCGCCCGCCATTGGCCACATTTAACCATCACCGAGCAGCAACAGAGAAACCTTTGATTAATTCGCTCCTCATTCCGGAAGAGAAGTCTCTTAACCTCTCCTACCGTCAGATCGACGATTATCTGACCTGTCCACTGAAATATCAGTACATCCATCAGAAGAAAATTCCAATCCGTCAACACCACACCGTTATCTATGGAGCAGCAATTCACCGCGCAATCAGGCAGTACAACATCAACCTTCGCTCTGAGCGACATATACCACTCGAAGATCTCCACAATATTTACAAACAGAACTGGCGTGCCGAAGGATTCCTCACACGTGAGCATGAAGAGTTGCGTTTTAATGAGGGCTTACGCGCATTAACCTACTTTCATGAATACCAGGAAAAGAACAGGCAAATTCCCTATTTGGTCGAGCAGAGATTTTCCGTGATTGAAGGGAATAATCGGATTATCGGGCACTTTGATCGCATTGATCAGGATAATGAAGGTGGAATTATCATCGATTATAAGTCCTCAGAGATTACAGATATCACGCAAGCAAATCGCCGTACAAAAGAGAGCCGTCAACTGGGTATCTATGCGTTGGCTTACCAGAGAATGTTTAATCGACTTCCCCAACGGGTAGAGTTACACTTTCTGACCCCAAAAATCCTCATCGGCCAATTTGTTCCCACCGAAAAAACACTTACAAAAGTATTGATCGATATTGAACGTGCGGCAACCGGTATTCGCGCTGAGCAGTTTGATCCTGACCCTGTCTATCTTGCTTGTACCTACTGTGCCTATCGCGGCATCTGTACATATAAAAACAAGGGATAAGGATTCGTTGAGTCCGTTGGGTTAAGATTAAGTAAGAGAAGATAAGGATGCAAGAAAGATACGCAAAAGAATATGGGTAACTACTCAGAGGTCAGAAGTCAGGAGCCAGAATCCAGAATCCAGAAGAAAACATTACATATCTGTCAGTTGCAAAGATTTCTCCATCTGGTCGAAATGACAAGATAATAGTGAACCGTACTGCTGGCTCCCTTTTCATTCTGACTCCTGAATTCTGACTTCTGGCTCCTGAGCAGTTACAATATGGACACAGAGAGACAGAGAACGATTACGGAGGGATATGATGATTTATAAAGCAGCAAGTCAAGCAGTCAAAGCAGTTGATATTCATGATGGAAAGCAAATCCATCATATCACAAAACGAGTACTGATTGGCCCAGACCAAGGTAAAGTTAACAGTATCATGCGTATGTTCACCGTTGGGAAAGGCGGCTGTAGTCCGCGCCACACCCATACATGGGAACATCAAGTATATGTTGTAGAAGGTTACGGAGCAGTCAAAAAGATAGACGGAGAGATACCATTGCAAGCAGGAGATGTCGTCTACGTCCCAGCAGGCGAAGTGCATCAGTTTGTCAATACCTCTGATCAAGACTTTACGTTCCTCTGCCTTGTTCCATATGGGTGCGACTAAGCGCGTACTCGTCTGTCTCAGTGGCGGTGTGGACAGCGCAGTAGCCGCTCGACTATTACAAGAGCGTGGCTTTGAAGTGGCAGGGGTTACGTTTTGGTTATGGTCATTTCCCGGCGCACCTGATTGGAAAGGAGAGAATAAATGCTGTTCTCTCGCTCAGGCGGATCGAACTGCGCGCGAACTTGGAATACCACATCAGATAATCGATATCAGTGATCAGTTTTATCACCTAATTATCACGGATTTTCTTTCTCGTTATCGCCAGGGAGAAACACCAAATCCATGCGGACGGTGCAATCGTCATCTCCGATTTTCAACCGCACTACGTTATGCTAAAGAAGGTGGATTCGACTTTGTCGCCACCGGACATTATATACGCCTGGTCAATGAAACCGACGAACTGGCACTCTACAAAGGAATTGACAAAACAAAGGATCAGACCTATTTTCTGTATGGATTACGCCAGGCAGATCTGCGTCATCTCCTGTTTCCGATCGGAGAACTTACTAAGAAAGAGGTCTTTACACTCGCCTCCGAATACGGTCTCAGCGCGGCTGAGCTTCCTGAAAGTCAGGATCTGTGCTTTGCAGTCGAAGGTGATTACACATACATCTTTCCTGATACGGATTTGCGACCGGGAATGATCGTCGATCAACAAGGAAAAGTACTGGGACGCCATACAGGTCTTCCCCGTTACACAATCGGACAACGCCGCGGATTAGGAATCGCGTCAAATCGGCCGTTATACGTTGTCAAGATCGATGCCGCGGCCAACCAACTCATCGTCGGCGAAGAGAATGAATTGTATACTAAGAAACTTCATGCTGTCGGCGCCAACTTTTTATCCTCAGAACCAATAGCAGATGGCTCTTATTTGCAAGCACAGATTCGGTATCGAGCTCACCCGATACCGGTTCGGTTTAAGCGCATTACTGCAGATCAGTTCACGCTTGTATTTGACAAACCGCAGCGTGCCGTCGCCCCTGGTCAACTTGCTGTTCTCTATCAAGGAGATCGTCTACTTGGCGGCGGAACGATTTCAACTACGGCTTAAGTCGACTGTGACTGTAATCTGCATTATAATAATCATGTTAACTATAGTAGTTAATGGAGGGGTGAGCGAGCGGACTAAACTACCGGTCTTGAAAACCGGCGAACCGAAAGGTTCCGTGGGTTCAAATCCCACCCCCTCCGCCAAAATCCAAAAGTGCTAATTGACGGTCTCTTTTGGGTGAAGTTAGAGCTTTTTTGAGGAAAATCCTGACCTTAACTTTTGATTGTCACCCACAGGGCGATAATCCCGCCCAATGTTTCCACCCGCCTCCACGGAGTTTGTCTCGCGCCAAACTTTGTTTTGCCTTCCTGCTTGCCCTGTTGTTGTTCCGCAACTTTTCGGGACTAACGCAAAATTACGGAAACGTTTCCCATCTCATAGCCCGTCTTCGGCGAAGTGGCAGGCTTGCCCTATAGCAAGCCCTCGCTTTTGTTCGGGATACTACGGAGTAAACAAAAATTCTTCCTTTTTACTTGCCACGTAGGAAGTACGAAGAACTTTCCTGCGGTGCCCGCCTGTTCTTTGGCTTCGCCAAAAAATTTTCAGAAGGCGACGGGCTATTATTAAATTCAATAGTCGTCCTTGGCCCAACCCTCCCGTGCGCGGGCGACAATAAGGAACTCCCTTGATGATTTTTATTGATGGATTTTAATTTATTTGGTATCATTATATTGAAAGAATATTATATCACTTACATACTATCAAATTATTGAAAATATGGCAACGGAAATCAACATCGGCAAAAATGTAAAGAAGTACAGAACAAAGCAAGGCCTATCGC
>CAZORT010000019.1:6408-12227 GCA_964582575.1 uncultured Thermotogae bacterium | reverse complement strand
AGTTCTCCTCAAAGACTTACGCCGGTGGGTTAAGCGTTTCCTTGTGGGTCGGGATATTTGCAATGGGTTATGCAACTAACTATAAATTTGCCTATACGGCTCAAAAGATGACATAAGAGGAATTATGAATTATCGATTCGGAATATTCGGCTCTTTTGGCGGCCAAAGTGGTATTAACTTTGTAGAGAAGATACTAACCCAAGTGCAAACCAAGGAGATCAAAGCGGAAATCCCGTTTATTTTCTCCAGTCGCGCCGTAGATGAAGCAGGGAATGCCGCCCGCCTCCAACAACTGGTTACGCCTGAAACGGACATTATCATCCATTCGGCCCGACGTTTTCGGCCGTGGTTATTTAAGCAAGACCGCTCGCAATGGCGAGAACTTTACCATCGGGAGGTTATGTCATTGATCAGCGGATATACCGTAGACTCCATCATCCTCATCGGCTATATGTTCTTTGTCAATGATGAGCTATGTCAACGATACACTCTCCTTAATTTGCACCCTGCGCCTCCTAATGGCCCAAAAGGGAGCTGGCAAGAGGTGATCTGGCAGTTAATCTTTGAAAATGCAAACCAGGCCGGTGCACAGATACATCTGGCTACACCAGAGTGGGATGCTGGCCCAGTTCTCTCTTATTTCACCATTCCGATTGATCAAGATGACTTCAAACCCTTATGGGAAGATCTGCATCATAAATTACGCACGCGCTCGTTCGCTGAGATCAAGCAGGCGGAATATACGACCAATCCGCTGGCGCGCAAAATACGAGAAGCAGAAGTACAGCTAGAATTGCCGTTATTGCTCAAAACGCTACGCTACCTATCAAATGGGACATTTAAGCTGGACAAAGAGGGGGAATCCGTGCGTATTACCGCTTTTGGTAAAGAATGCATAACTGGTTATCCCTTTACTGATCTTATCACTGGCGTGTCAGGGGAAGAAGAGAAAATGATTGCTGGTTCGGTCAAACAGCTTATCATTACTAAACCTCCCTCAACAGAAGAGACTGGTGAGGGTATTTTCCGATTCACAGATAACTATTCAATCTTCGACTGGGGTGTTATGCCCGATCAACTGCCAGAAAAAGGGAAAGCGCTGGCATTGATGAGCGCGTATAACTTTGAATTGCTTAAGAAGGCTGGTATTGCTACTCATTACCGTGGGTTGGTAACAGAAGAGGGGATCGTCCGCTACGATCAAGCGCACAATATGCGCTCCCAACAAAGAGCAGAGATGGCGATCACAGTTGTCGCTAAACCTCCGCTGGTCTATACCGGGACAGAGTATGATTATCACCGTTATCTGTGCGCTGCAGGGAAGAATTATCTCATCCCGTTGGAAGTAGTGTATCGCTTCTCTGTCCCTGTTGGTGCGTCGTTGCGCACGCGGTATGATCCGCGCGATTTAGGCCTCAACTATTCAGGCTGGCCGAATGAGAATGTACCATTACCACGACCACGGGTAGAATTGTTCACCAAATTAGAAAGTATTGACCGATTCCTCGATCGAGCAGAGGCTCTCCGTATCTCTGGTTTAGACGAATCATCACTCAACCAGATCGAGGAGATTACGCTTGCCGCAGGGAAACTGCTCGTTACTCAGGCAGAGACGCAAGGACTGACAATCAGTGACGGAAAACTGGAATTTGCCTCTTGTAACGGCCGTCTTATCGTCTGTGATCTGCTGGGAACTCCAGATGAGAATCGCTTCTATTTCAATGGCTCACCCGTAAGCAAAGAACTTCTGCGACAGTACTATGTTCAACATAACCCTCTTTGGGTTAAAGATGTCAAAAGAACAAAGGATACTTGGGGGAATAAGCCAAATTGGCAGCGACACTGTTTGCAGTCGCCTGCTCCCTTGCCCACTTATTTAAAAGAGCTTTACGCTGAAATCTATTGTTCGGTGGCTAACAGATATTTGGACCGACAATGGTTCGCTGCTCGCCCACTTAAACAACTCCTTGCTACACTTAAAGAAGAGGTATCTTTATGAACGATCGCTATCAAAAGGAAGGATTACACGCCATCTCACCGCTCGATGGACGGTATTGCGGCCAAACCGCTCCACTTGCGATCTATTTCTCAGAGTACGCACTGATCAAAGAACGGGTGAAGCTAGAGATTCTCTACTTGCTGGCATTGAGTGATCTGCAAGGACTACCAATCTCCCTTACTGCGGCAGAACGAACAGCTCTGATAACGATCTACCGCGAATTTACAATCGATGATGCGCATCAAGTTCAACAAATAGAACGAGTTGGCAAAGAAGGAATCAGTCCCACTGATCATGATGTTAAAGCAATAGAATATTATTTACGTGAACAACTGGAGAAGATCGCCCTAACGCGGCTTATTCCGTGGATCCACTTTGGCCTTACCTCAGAGGATATTGATAATCTCGCCTATAACCGTCTCCTTAAACTCTCAATTGAGGCTGTTATCCTGCCAGCGCTTTGCACGGTGCAAGAACGATTACTCGCCCTAGCCGCAGAATACAAAAAGCTGCCATTACTTGCACATACCCATGGCCAACCGGCCAGTCCGACGACATTGGGCAAAGAGTTCGCTCTCTATCTCTATCGCTTGACTAATGGAATCGACCATTTAACCAGCATCCAATTATCCGGCAAGGTGGCAGGAGCGACCGGTAACCTCAGCGCTCATCGCTTTGCCTATCCAGAGATCGATTGGCTTGCCTTTACAACCCGATTTGTCACGGGGTTGGGGTTGCAGCCGACGCTGATCTCAACTCAAGTAGAAGCAGGTGACAATCAAGCAAAATTATTCTTCTCCTTCGTTGCGATCAATAATATTCTCCTCGACTTAGTCGTTGATATATGGCTTTACAGCACCAAAGGATATTTGCGGATCGCTGGAAAGAGAGGGGCGATCGGTTCGTCAACAATGCCCCATAAAGTGAACCCAATTGATTTTGAGAATAGCGAAGGAAATCTGGCGAAAGCGAACGCAGATCTCTCTTTTTTAGCTGCCTCTCTTCCTAAATCACGTTTGCAGCGGGATCTATCTGGATCAACCATACGCCGGACAATCGGCACTGCGTTGGCCCACTCTCTCTTAGCGTATCAACGGATCGCAATCGGACTCAGTAAGGTAACAGCAGAGAAAGAGAGGATTTACGCCGACCTTAACCTTCATTTTGAAGTGTTGAGCGAAGCTGTTCAAACTGCTCTGCGCCGCAGCGGAGAGGCTGATGCATACGAGCAAGTCAAGCAGCACCTCCCTTCCGAAGCTTTAGACAAAGAGGGATTCGCTCTTTTTTTATCAGCGCTGAAGATAGATAAAGACGATCCCTTCTTTACACTGCAACCGGCGGATTATATCGGCTTTGCAATTGAATTAACAGAACTATCAATTGAAAGAGGCCGTGCTTCAATCGATAATCAAAGAGATAAAAGGAACTATATAGATGATTGAGCCAACCGACATTCACGCAATAATCGACTCCTATCATACAAAGCGACCTCTTGCTCAACAGAACAAGAGCGCTGCAGCGACTGTTAGCGTGGGAGTGTTAGGATCTCATTCAGCACTGGAGATCGGATATGGCGCCAAACAAGAGGGGTTGGAGACAGTCATCATCTGCGAAAAAGGCCGGGAGAAGATTTATCAACATGTATATCATAATCTATTTGATCATCTGATCATCGTTGATCAGTTCTCTGACCTCGTCAATCCTGAGATACAAGAACGGTTACGCGATCTGCGGACGATATTCGTTCCCAACCGCTCCTTTGCCTGCTATGTAGGCTACGACAAGATAGAACAAGATTTTCTCATTCCTCTGCTGGGAAATCGGTACATGCTGCGCGCTGAAGAACGAACTGCACCACGGAATCAGTATTATCTGCTCGATCAAGCTGGCCTGCAGCGGCCACGTCTTTTCTCTTCCAGCGAAGAGATCGACTGCGCAGTGATCGTCAAAGTACAAGAACAAGAACGCCGCTTAGAGCGTGCCTTCTTCTTTGCCTCTTCGCCAGAGACCTTTGCTGCTAATGCAACGCAGGCAATTAAGGAAGGTCGCATTACCCCTGCCGATTTAGACGGTGCAATAATCGAGGAGTATGTACAGGGAGCGCTGTTCAATGCCAATTTTTTCTGGTCGCCTGTGACTGACGCATTAGATTTTCTCGGATTTGATCGCCGTATCCAGACTGATCTTGACGGATTATTACAGATGCCGGCAAGAGAACAGTTAGAACTGCAAAGTACTCCTCAGAACATTGAGATCGGTCATATCGGAGTTACGATGCGCGAATCTCAATTGGAAAAGATATGGAATGCAGGACGCCAGTTCGTTGACACCTGTCTCCGTGAATATCCGCCCGGTATCATCGGTCTGTTCGCTTTGCAAGGAGCAATAACACGGCAATTAGAGTTTGTTATCTTCGACGTAAGTTTGCGCATCCCAGGCTGTCCGTGCGTAGCACCGACATCGCCATATATGAAATACAAATATTTTAAGGAGGTAGGACCGGGAAGACGGGTCGCAATGGAGATTCTTCATGCTGCTTATAACAATTGTCTTGCCAAAATAATCACATGATAATCAAGGAAACAGGAACCAGTTACGACAAAGATAAGATCGCCATCACTACTATCTGTTCTCATTCCAGCTTGCAGATCTTCCATGGAGCACGGCAGGAAGGGTTTCGCACCATCGGCATCTGCACTAAAGAACGGAAAAAATTATATTCCTCGTTCCCGCTCGCCTCTCCTGATCGATTGATCGTTGTAGAACAATTCTCTGATCTGCTTAAAGACCATATTCAGGAAGAACTATTACAGGAAAATGCGATTATCATTCCTCATGGATCTTTTGTTGAATATGTCGGAGCTAAAGAGATTCTCTCTTCCTTCTGTGTCCCTATCTTTGGAAATAAAGCAGTGCTCCGTTGGGAGAGTGATCGCAACAAACAACGGGAATGGCTAGTTGAGGCAAAGATCACGGTTCCCAAAGCATATACTGATCTATCGTCAATTGATGTTCCAGTAATCGCTAAATTATCCGGTGCCAAAGGTGGAAAAGGACTGGTCAGTGCACGCAATGGGCAGGAACTATCAAGTAAGCTCGACAACAAGATACTCGATCATTATACGATTCAAGAATACATCTTTGGTACTCGGTATTATCCCCATTATTTTTACTCGCAGATCCATTCGCGGTTAGAAATACTTGGTATCGACCGTCGTGACGAAACTGATATTGATGAAATATATCGCTATAACGACCTAATCGATCATCCCCCCACATATGTAGTAGTAGGTAACCGACCACTCGTTGTGCGCGAATCATTGCTGGAAAAAATTATGAATTATGGAGAAGGGCTGGTAGAGACGTCACGTCGCCTCTTCTCCCCGGGATTATTTGGTCCCTTCTGTCTTGAAATGGTCTGCACATCAGCTATGGAATTCGTCGCCTTTGAAGTTTCAGCCCGGATCGTTGCCGGAACTAACCTCTATCCGCTCGGTTCTCCCTATTCCCCTTATTACTTTGCAGAAGAGATGTCCACCGGTCGTCGAATTGCTCGCGAAATCCGTGAAGCAGTAACTCAAAGCCGATTAGAGGAGGTTATCTCGTAGTTGCAGAAGAGATTGTAACCGGGCAGAGAGAGAACAGAATGACCACCAGGAACGTTCCTTCCAAGACTTAAGTAAGATAGGAGATCACCTTAGAGTTTATTATTTCCGCTGGTCATCTTTACGTTAATAACACCACAGCGATAGTCAATGCAAAGATAGATCATTCCTTTGGTGATCTCTAAATATAAAATGGCGTAGTGATCGCCATTTTA
>CAZORT010000019.1:0-6308 GCA_964582575.1 uncultured Thermotogae bacterium | reverse complement strand
ATTTTAACGGATTCTTTGATTGATCTCTGCTCTGTATGCGAGTTTTTTCCCGCTTGACTCCGTCGATAGATTTAGGCTATCCTTCTCTGTTGACTGCGGCAAGGAGGCTAAATGTTAGATAATCATCTCTCTTTATGGACTGCTCTACAATCCGCTTTACGAAAAGAAATTTCCCACACAAGTTATGAGACGTGGTTTGCCAATACAAAATTAAGCGCTGTTAATGAGACAGTCTTTACTATAGCCGTCCCGAATTCGTTTACTAAGGGAGGATTGGAAAAACGCTACCGCCCTCTTCTTGAACAGACTATCTCCTCTATTTGCGGCCGTCCGATGACGGTAACTTTCTCTGTGCTGGAAGAAAAAGAGAACTCTCCAGTCGAACCTGTGCTTGGCACAGATCTACCAATAACTTCTCGAGAAGTGCCGCTCCCTCTTAACCCAAATTATACTTTTGACCACTTTGTGCGTGGAAATAATAATCATTTAGCTTATGCCTCAGCGATCGCTGTTGCAGAAGCTCCTGGAAAAGCCTACAACCCGTTGTTTATTTACGGATCAGTTGGGCTGGGCAAGACCCATCTCCTGCAAGCGATTGGAAATCATATCTCTACAAATGCTTTGCCGCTGAGTATTATGTACACAACTTCCGAACGGTTCTCAATTGAAATGATCTCTGCCATCCGTAATAACACAACTGCTGAATTTCGAGCCAAGTTCCGTAAACTCGACATCCTCCTAATTGATGATATCCAGTTTTTAGAAGGTAAAGAAGGGACACAAGAAGAGTTATTCCACACCTTTAATGAACTCTACGGTCAAGAGAAGCAGATTGTTCTTTCCAGTGATCGCTCACCTGATAAGTTGTCTGGGTTACAAGAACGACTGGTCTCTCGCTTCCGCTGGGGTCTAGTCGCTGATATTCAGCCACCTGTCTGGGAAACGCGAATCGCTATTTTACGCGAGAAAGCACAGCTCCGTGGAATTAAAGTTGACGACTCAGTTATTGAGTTAATTGCGTCGCGTATTTCCTCAAATGTACGTGCGTTAGAAGGGGCATTAATAAAAGCGATCGCTCATTCCGAACTTCAAGGAACTCACCTATCTGCAAATAGCCTTGAAACTATACTCCCCGAAGAAGGGAAACGTCCTAAACTCACAGTTGAAGCAATTAAAGAGGAAATCTCTACCACATATCATATAAACCGCCGTGAGTTAGAGGGTTCAAGCAGGAAAAAGGAGTTTGTGCAAGCACGTCAGATAGCAATCTATTTAGCTCGAGAATTAACGTCCAGTTCCTTTCCGTTCCTTGGAAAGGCGTTTGGGAATCGAGATCATAGCACCATTATGCATTCTTATATAAAGATTAAAAAACTCCTTGAAGATTCACCATTACTTTATAGTGAGATTAAAGAAATTCAAGAAAATATTTTATCAAAGTATACACGTCGTTAATCATCAAGAACTACTTTAAAACAAAGAGTTTAACCCTAACAAATCATAGTTATAGAAAGTTGGATAACTTGTGGATAACTTTGTGGATAAGATACTAAAAACCTGTGAATATCCTCTCTTGACTGTGGGAAAGACTAGTGGATAAAAATCAAAGTTTGACCAAAAACAAAGTAATCACCAGGTTTTATGCAAAAACCACAGGTTTCCCACAGAGTTATCCACAAACAGGATCCCGAAAGAGAGTAGGTTAACAGCAGTTATCCACAAAGACTAACAGCAATTACAATTACTATCTTGAATAATAAACAAGAATGGTTAGATATACTCAACAAGCACAGTGGCTTACAACCAGTTGTCATCATAATTAATCTTGCAGATTGGTGGCCACAACTGGTTAACCCATTCCTTGCTTCAATGTCGCGGATTAGTTCTCTTTCCAATCATATTTTATCGGTTGAAGTCGCCTCGCCTGTTGTCAGTTATGAGCTTTCTATAATCTCCACACAGTTAATCGAGAAGATAAATAATTCCTTTCCTTTATGCCAGATAAAAAAGATTCGGTTTATTGCTGGACATTTTTGCGCAAAGAAACAATCTTCTCCTATTTCTATTTCTCAATTAGAGAGAAAAAAAGTTAGGGTGGATGTTAGGGATCTATTAACCGGTGACTTAGGAGTATCTTTCCAACGATTAGTCGATGCTGTGCAAATAAGATCGGAACAGGGGTTACAGGATGGCGCTGTGAAATGCCGATTATGTGGATGTACTACACACCGCCCTTTAAACGGAATTTGCAGTGGCTGCCGGTTTGACGGAACTCTTAACGTATAGTATTTGAAGAAGAAGGAGAGATTCTTTTATTAACTGCCTATCTTGCAGAATGGAGCAACTATCTATAGAATAAAGTTACTATGATGATTAAAAGCACAACAATTATCGCTCTTCGATCAATAGTTGAAAAACGAGCTGTCATTGCCTGTGATGGCCAAGCAACTATGGATAATATAGTGATCAAGAGCGGAACTAAAAAAGTACATCGGCTTTATGATGGCACGATAATTACTGGATTTGCAGGAGCTACTGCTGATTGCTTAACTCTATTAGATAGATTGGAAAAGCATTTACAATCGTACGATGGGCAACTTCGGAGAGCAGCTGTAGAATTATCAAAAGAATGGAGGACAGACCGCAACTTACGTCACTTGGAAGCGATTATACTCTGTGCTGGAAAGGAGGGTCTGTTAATGGTCTCTGGGTCTGGAGACGTGTTAGAAGCGGATGATAATATTTTTGGAATTGGGTCGGGAGGAGTTTATGCCGTGGCAGCAGCGAGGGGGATCTGCTCCGTTGCGGAACTTCCAATTGCCGATATTGCGAGAAAATCGTTAGAAATAGCAGGGAAAATTGATATTTATACCAACACCAACATCATAATGGAAGAGATCGCGTGGTGAAGAGGAATCTATTATGTCAATCATTGAAGTAAAAGAGACGAAAATATCAGGGATGGCGCCACAGCGAATTGTCACTGAACTTGATAAGTATATAGTTGGGCAAACAGAAGCGAAACGACAAGTCGCAATAGCACTTCGTAATCGGATGAGAAGACAGCTAATAGTCGGTGAAATTCACTATGAGATAAAGCCGAAGAATATTTTGATGATCGGACCGACCGGAGTGGGGAAAACAGAGATCTCGCGACGGTTGGCAAAACTAACGACTTCCCCGTTTTTAAAAGTAGAGGCGACTAAATTTACTGAAATTGGATACGTTGGTCGAGATGTTGAGTCGATGATCCGCGATCTAGTTGATATTGCAATTGATATTATCAAAGAAGAGGCGATTCTTCAGGTGAAGGATGAAATACACCTGCTGGTGGAGGATCGACTTGTTGATGCTTTGCTGCCAATTGAGCACGATAATAATGCAGACGATAAGATAGAACGTGAGAACCGGATACAGCGGACACGAGCCAAACTACGGCGTAAACTAACCCGCGGAGAGTTAGACGAACGGTATATTGAAATCAATATCGAAGCACAGATTGTTCCACAGCTTGATATCTTTAGTCAAGAAGGAATGGATCAAATCGGAATTGATATGACCGAGATGCTTTCTGGGATAATCCCTCCTTCCACACGGAAGCGGCGCGTAAAGATTAAAGAGGCGAGGCCGATCCTATTCGACCAACTGATCAATGAGACGGTCAATCTTGAGGAGATTCGACAGAAAGGGATTAAGCTGGCAGAAGAGACAGGGATCATATTCCTCGATGAGCTCGATAAAATTGCTGTCGGTGGATGGGAAGAGAGAGGCGGGCCAGGCGTTTCCAGGCAGGGAGTGCAGCGTGATCTATTACCTCTCCTTGAAGGGACGACAGTACGGACGCGTTATGGAAATGTAAATACAGAGAATATTCTATTTATCGCTGCTGGAGCGTTCAATATGTCCAAACCATCTGATCTGATCCCTGAACTACAAGGACGACTTCCAATTAGGGTGGAATTAGAAGATCTCACAGCAGAGGATTTCATGATTATTCTTACCCATCCGAAAGATGCATTGGTAAAGCAATATAAAGCGCTTCTCGGAGTTGAAGGAGTGGAGCTTGAATTTGAGGAAGAAGCGATCGCTGAGATAGCGCAAATCGCGTACCGTCTTAATCAGACAACAGAGAATATTGGAGCACGCCGTCTTTCTACGGTGATGGAAAAACTGGTAGAAGAGATTTCATTCACTGCGGACAGGAGGAGCGGAGAGAAGATAGTAATTGACAAAGAGTATGTATGTAGCCGGCTTGAAGGGATCGTTGAAGATCCGGATCTGTCGCGTTATATCCTTTGAGTTAGAGCGGCGCATAAGAGGCATATTGTGATATGTCTCTTCCTGGAGGTAGTAATAAAATGATCCAGCTCGTATTGCCAGATGGTAATAAGATGGAGTTTGAAGCAGGGGTCTCCCTATCTGCAGTGGCAGAAGCCATTGGCCCAGGTTTAGGTAAGGCAGCAATTGGCGCGCTCGTTAATGGTGAATTGTGCGATTTGCGCGAACAAGTATATGAAGATTCTTCGATTAATATTATTACCTCCACATCGGTCAATGGGCTCGAAATATTACGCCATACCACAGCGCATATTATGGCGCAAGCAGTCAGGTCTCTTTTCCCCCAGGCTAAATTAGGGATAGGCCCGGCGATTACCGATGGATTTTACTACGATTTTGAACTTTCGCACCGATTTTCCAGTGATGACTTGGAAAAGATCAGTGAGGAGATGAGGCGAATAATCGCTGATGACCTGTTAATTGAGCGATTCGAGAAATCAAAGCAGGAAGCAGAAGAGATTTTTCAGGGACGCGGCGAGCCCTTTAAGCTTGAGTTAATCGAAGAGCATGATACAGAAAGAGTGATAATCTATCAACAAGGTGAATTTATCGATCTATGTCGCGGGCCTCATTTACCGGCCACTTCTTATGTCAAGCCGGATGCGTTTAAATTGACTTCTATAGCAGGGGCATACTGGAAAGGAGACGAGAGTCGGCCGATGCTGCAAAGGATCTATGGTACAGTTTGGAATACCAAGATAGCTCTTGATGAATATCTGGAAAGATTGAAAGAGATAGAGGCACGAGATCACCGCAAGCTTATGAAACAACTGGACTTAGTTAGTTTCCACGAAGAGGCAGGAGCAGGGTTGGCTTATTGGCACCCCAAAGGAGGCCGGATGCGCGTCCTTATTGAAGATTACTGGCGAAAGCTTCACTATGAAGGTGGCTATGAGATCATCTTTACTCCTCATATTGGCCGTGCAAAACTATGGGAGACCTCTGGGCATCTTGAGTTCTATCGTGAGGGGATGTTTCTACCGATGGATGTTGAAGGACAGGATTACTATGTCAAGCCGATGAACTGCCCATTCCATGTGATGATTTACAACTCACGCTCTCGGTCGTATCGTGAGCTTCCATTACGCTGGGCTGAATTGGGGACGGTCTATCGTTATGAACGGAGCGGCACCTTACATGGGATGTTACGAGTGCGCGGGTTTACTCAGGATGACGCGCACATTATCTGTACCCCGAAACAGATTGACGAGGAGATTTTAAGGGTCCTTGATTTCAGTCTAAACTTGCTGCGCGGGTTTGGATTTAGTAAGTTTCAGATTGAGCTTTCGGTCCGTGATCCTAAGGCTCCGGAGAAATATGCCGGTGAGGATATGATGTGGGAAGAAGCAGAAGCTTCTCTTGTCAAGGCATTGGAAGCGAAGAACTTTCCCTATAAGCGAATGGAAGGGGAGGCAGTCTTCTATGGCCCTAAGATCGACATCAAAATAGAGGATGCGCTCGGCCGTGCGTGGCAATGCACAACGATTCAGTTTGATTTCAATATTCCTGGTCGGTTTGATATGACCTATATTGGTGAAAATGGAATTAAGCAGCGGCCATATATGGTTCATCGCGCGTTATTAGGAAGCGTTGAGAGGTTCTACGCTCTGTTGGTAGAACATTATAACGGAGCGTTTCCTGTCTGGCTCTCTCCACTGCAGGCTGTAGTCTTGCCGATCAGTCAGGATAACATTGACTATGCGCAGTCGATTGAGCAACAGTTAAAAAAAATAGGAATTCGGGTTGAGGCACGGATTGAGCGTGGCCGGACATTAAATTACCTAATCCGCCAAGCGCAAATGGAGAAGATCCCTTATATGCTCGTCGTTGGTAAACGCGAACAGGAAAAAGGGAATGTTGCGGTCAGATTACGAACAGAAGAGGATTTAGGACCGCTTCAGTTGGATCAATTTATTGAGTTGATCAACGCTAAAATTAAGCGGAAAGAGTTGTTGTAAAATTCATCTCAG
>CAZORT010000018.1:0-12473 GCA_964582575.1 uncultured Thermotogae bacterium | reverse complement strand
ATATGAGAGAGCCAACATTTTAGAACTAGCGCGGGCGATGATCAGACTTTCGGGCGATGAGCCGGATCAGGATGTTCCGCTCAGCATTATTGGTTCTGGTGGAGATGAAAAGCTCTTTGAGGATATCCTAACAGCTGAGGAAGGTACTGCAGCCACTCGGCATAAGCAAATCTTTATCGTCAAGCTGAGCTCAGGTCTCTGTTCGTGATCGGGCTTTGCGAAGTGCAAAGCATTTGGGCGAACGAGATGAGCCGCAAAGCCCGTGTTAGTCGAAGTGACCAAATGCCCCCTTATCAAGGCACACACATTACGCCGCCCCTATCAAAGATAGCCGCTGTCCACTGGCATAAGGATACCGGTGATGCCACTCGCATCATCACTACATAGATAGACAGCTGCTCTCGCGATCTCCTCTGGACTAGTAGCTCGTCGTAAGCTAAGCTGATTCAGGAACCTTTGATGCTCAGGATTATTCGGATCAATCTGGTTATCTTCCGTCGTGGCCCAGGCGACCATAATACCATTCACACGTATGCCCTGAGGCCCAAACTCTTTTGCCAAACTTCTGGTCAAAGCACAGATTGCACCATTGGCAGCACCGTAAGTAGCCTCACCAGCGTATCCTTCTACTCCCGCTACCGAAGCAATGTTTAGAATGACACCTCTGTCCGCTTTAAGCAAGTGAGGCAAAGCGGCTCGGCTACAGAGATAATAGCCACGAGGCAAAGTCGAAAACTGATCGTCCCATTGGTCAACCGACGTCTCTAAAAAAGATCCGCCTAAAGCATAGCCTGCATTGTTGATTAGGACATTGAGTTGCCCAAATTGGTTAATAACATGTTTAAACATGCTCTCCACTTGTTTAACATCTCGAACATCGGCGCTTAACACCAGAGCGCGCCGACCTTTAGCCCGGATACTCGCTGCGACTTCGTTGGCCTTATTCAAAGATGTACGGCAGTGAACAACAATGTCAGCACCGGCATCAGCCGTGGCGAGAGCTATGGCCCTACCGATACCTCGACTAGAGCCTGTCACCAATACAACCTTACCTTCAAGGTTCATAAATCACCTCCTCACAAGTTCTGGAAGTCATTTTGCCTAATAACTGAATTAGCGAGGCAGTTAGATTTTTTGGAGAAGCTGGTCGCGCAAGCGAGTGATGAACAGAAGAGCAACAAGGTGCTCAGAGAGTCGGTAGCTATGGATCAGAGGATTGCAGGTCATTAACTCTTGACCTCCTTGTCTTGGTTCTTGATTTCTGACGACTCTTGACTTTCGATGTCCGCCTTACGCCTTTCACGCAGCATTGTTTCTAATTTAGTGTGCAGTGCTTCTTTATCCTTTATCCTTTGTACCCTGATGATCATCTCTTCGTATTGTTCATTTGCTTGTTCTCCGCGTAATATGCTAATCACCTTTCCTTGGAATTGATTGAGTATTTCTATTACTCTGTAGAGATCATCGGTCTTCGGGCGGATTTTGAGTGCAATCCGCATACTACCGGTACCAGTTCCCATCATATCGGTAAGTGCTGCCAGCACATTGAGCTGGGTTAGAATTCCTACCAGTCGTTGGTTTTCTACTACCGGAAGTAAAACAAGTTGATTTGCGTGCAGAATCCACGCTGCTTTCTCTATTGTTTCTGTGGGGGTGATAGTAAACTGAGTCGGCATAGTCAGTTTTTGCACCGGTCTCTCCCAGTCCTCTATCTCTTTGAACATTCCCTGAGAGATAAACCCGGCAAAAGTCGTGTCTTTATCAATAACAAAGATTAACCCAAAATTGTTTTCGTCCATGATTGCCTTAGCTTGCTTGAGAGGCATATCAACGGAGACAGTGATTATGTCGCGCTGCATATAATGAGAGACGTTCATTCTTCTGTCTTTTTGTTTATGATCTCTTGCTGCAGGTTAGCGGGAACACTCTGATACTCCCCCTGTTCTATCTGGAACGTTGCACGTCCTTGTGTAAGAGATTTGAGATCAGGAGAGTAAGTCTGCAGTTCGGAAAGAGGAACTTTGGCATTAATCGTAGTTATTTTACCTAATGGCTCCATTCCGAGAATTTTTCCCCGCCGACCGTTTAAATCACTGATAATATCACCGGTGTATATCTCAGGAGTTCGCACCACCAAATTGACTATTGGCTCTAATATTACAGGTTGAGCTTGATCCATAGCCATCTTAAATGCGCTTCTTGCTGCAAGTTTAAATGCCAATTCCGAAGAATCAACAGGATGAAATTTACCGTCAAATACAGTTACCGCAACATTGACTACTGGAAATTTAGCTAAGACTCCCTCTAACATCGCTTCGATGACTCCCTTTTCTACGCCAGGAATATACTGGCCGGGAATTGAAGCTCCTTTGATCGCATTGATAAATTCAAACTCTTTATCGTGCGGTAGCGGTTTAATTTCCAGAGCAACTTCACCGAATTGTCCGCGACCACCACTCTGTTTTTTATGACGATACTGAGCTGTAGCTTTCTTTTGAATTGTCTCTTTATATGGAATACGAGGGCGTGCAACATCTAAGGAGACATTATAACGATTCTTAAGACGTGCAATAAATACGTCAAGATGAACATCCCCCATCCCCCACAGGATATTTTCTTGCGTAACCGGATCACGCTCAAATCTGAGGGTTGTTTTTGTCTTAACAAGCTCTTTTATTGCCAGGTTCATCTTCTCCACATCATATTGGCTCTTGGGAAGCACAGTTCGCGCATATCCTGGTTGGGGGAAAGACGGGGTGTTAATAGGTGTATAATCGTTTTTTGCTGCAAGTGTGACAAAGAGATCGAGTGATTCTAGTTTACCCAATGCTACTATATCTCCGAAGTCGGCGCTTGTTACTTTCTCTTCTTTTGTGCCATTGAAAGAATAGATATCCTGCAACGTCTCTTTTTTCCCGGTATGAAGATTAAAGCAGCTTGTCCCTGGTGAGATGGACCCACTGAGCAGTTTGAGATAGCGCAATGGTCCTAAATATGGATCAGCAGTTACATTAAAAATAAGGCCGGCAAAGTCATCTTCCGCAGAAGATGTAACTGCTGGAGTTAGTATAAAAAGAGTATCCATCAACAGATCTATTCCATGATCTGCAGCTACTGAACCGCATAGAACTGCTGTCAATTCGCCATTAGCGATTTTCTGTTTAAGTATTTTATAGAGCTCTTGCGGGCTGATCTCTTCCCCTTCCAGAAACTTCATCATTAGATCATCGTCAAGTGAGCATATTTCATCTAACATTGCTTCACGCCATTCGCTTACTTTCTCTTGTAGAAAATCTGGTATATCTTTCTTTGCGCTGTCGTTAAAATAAAGCGGTTTATTTTCCAGCAGATCGATTAGGCCGACAAATTTTCCCTCTTCAATGATTGGAAGTTGTAGCGCAACGAATTTTTGCGTGAATTCTTCTTTCAGCGAAGATATAACCTTATCAAAATCTGCGTTCTCTCTATCCAGCTGATTGACAAATACAATCGTCGGCCGCGATGATGCGGAGATTACCTCCCATGCCCGTTCTGTTAAAATTTCTATTCCTTTTTCGGCATGAATAACGAGTAAGTTGAGATCAGCAACGGTTACGCCTTTATATACCTCTTCAATAAATTCAGCTCCTCCTGGTGTATCCAGGAGAGTAAACGGTGAGTTTTTCCATTTGAAAGAGCCGATTCGTAAATCAATTGTATAACCTTTATCCTTTTCCTCTTGCGATGGATCAAAAGAGAGATGTGTGGTAATTCCGCTCTTAGTGAGCATTAGCGTTGCTAAAGAGGATTTTCCCGTACCAGAATGTCCCACCAAGCAGATACTGCGCGTATTCTCCATACTTCAATCCTCCTAAAAACTACGTTGAGAACTAAAACTCGTTTCTCTTATTTAATGCAGAAGTATAACATAATTATGATTGTATAACAAATTGGTAACGATAGTTGACACGCATATCAATGAGGAGTAACCTCCCAATGTGCAAACTATCTCTAAGGAGAGGTTAAGAAAAGAAAGAATAAAGGAAATTTTAGGGAAGTTTTTTGGTTTAAGTTTTCGGTTTTGCAATGACAAAATATGATATTAGCTGGTTGACAGATTATAATAAATAGCCGAATGAGGAGAGGAGATGCTTAAACTTTACAACACTTTAACACGCAAGGTTGAACCGTTTCAGCCTGAAGATGGCAATACAGTCAAGATGTACGTTTGCGGGCCTACTGTCTATGATTATTTACATATTGGTAACTTGCGGCCATTGATTGTATATAACGCCCTCCGTCGCTATATGGAGATATTCAAAGGCTGGAAGGTGATCTATGTTCAGAACATCACTGATATCGACGATAAAATCATCAATCGTGCAGCTAATGAAGGGATAGATGCTGCCACAATAGCTGCCAAGTATACTGATTCTTATTTTAAGCTGCTCACTGCGCTCAATCTCCCTCCTGCAGATCATAATCCACGCGCCACTGATTATATTGCAGAGATGATACAACTCATCACCACATTGCATGATAAAGGATATGCCTATGAACAAGATGGTAATGTTTATTTCCGTGTGACAAAGTTTGCTCAATACGGCAAACTTTCCCGCCGCTCTGTAGAAGAGCTTCAGCAAGGTGTACGGGTTGCGGTAAATGAGAAGAAGGAACATCCAGCTGATTTTACTCTATGGAAAAGATCAAAAGCTGGCGAACCAAAATGGGACAGCCCATGGGGTGCCGGACGACCGGGTTGGCATTCTGAATGTGTTGTCATGGCACAAGAATTTCTTGGTGAAACAATCGATATCCACGCTGGAGGCAACGATCTAATCTTTCCCCATCATGAAAATGAGATTATCCAAGCAGAGGCAGCTACAGGGAGAACTTTCGCCCGTTTCTGGCTCCATAACGGAATGCTTTTTACCAAGGGAACAGAGATGCACAAATCAGAGGGTAACTTTGTCTATGCGCATCAAGTGTTGGAGAGATTCACTGCTGAGACGATCCACTACTTTTATCTCACCCGCCATTATCGCAAACCACTTGATTATAGCGAAGAAATCTTGGAAGAAGCTAAGAAAGCTGTTTGGCGTGTGAACAATCTGCTCAATGACATTGAAGCTGAATTCTCCTTATCACACGTTGTAGAACAAGCTGAGAAATCAGAGCAACTTGATAGTACCGACTCTGCTAAAGACGGTTTTTTACAACGATTATCGCAACTAAAGGAACAGTACATCACAGCGATGGATAATGACTTTGGCTCTGTTGATGCTATTGCCACAATACAGGAGATAGTGAAAGAAGCGCATCGCTTCCGCGATATAGCGACCGGCGGTGATCGGCACGCGCTAAAGAGTGCAGTTCTGTTAATCCGTGATCTCGGCCGTCCGCTCGGTCTTTTCCAGCAACAAGAGCGGACAAAGATTAGACGTGAAGACGAATTACTGTGTCTGCTGATTAATCTTCGCCAACAATTACGTATGAAAAAGGACTTTGAACTGGGAGACAAAATTCGTCAAGACCTTGCTCAACTCGGAATAATATTGAAAGATACCCCGCAGGGGACAACTATTATAGAAGCCGGTTAAGAGAGTAGGTTAAAGTAACAAGGTAAGACGGTTTTGAGTCCTGATTTAAGAAAGAAAATACAGTGAAGAAGCCTGCCTGCGTGCAGGCACGTACAAGCAAATAATCTCATTAACGGCGAATATGGTGTTGTGCGATGCAATAGATGCAATATCTGATATAGTCGACCTCGTCCCCGCCTGCGCCGAGGCTTCGGCGGGCAGGCCTGCGCGCGGCATAGTGGTCAGAGGCGACACGTGAGTACCTGTTGCAAGATTTCTTCCGAGCTTGCCCAGAGTGGCTACAGCGAACTGGTCTAACTAACAGAGATAATGAGCTCATTCTGCCTGCCCACACTGAAACAGAGGGCTTGAATATAAGCAACGACAAGAAGTGCTAAAAGTTGAGCGCTCTGTTTTGAGTTAATACAGCAAGGGAAGTAAAATGACAGACCACACTTGCGATTCTCAACCAGCAATATTAATTGTTGGTTACTATGGCTTTGGTAACCTGGGTGATGAAGCGTTATTACAGGTGCTGGTCGGCAAATTAAAGAAGAACCTCGATGCACAATTGATCGTGCTCTCGGCGCATCCTAAGCAGACAGCGTCAGAATTAGACGTCATCGCCGTTAATCGTTGGAGCCCAATTGCGATCATTAAAGCAATCTATCGCTGTCGCTGTTGTATCTTTGGTGGTGGCGGGTTATTGCAGAACAAAACGAGTAAGCATTCATTGCTCTATTATCTCGCCATTATCCTGCTTGGGCGATTTTTGCGGCGACCGGTACTGCTGCTTGGACAAGGACTGGGACCGATTAACGGTCGCTTATCACGTATGTTGACCAGTATTATCTTGCGTTATGTTGCTCCACTCGGATGCCGGGATGATGCGAGCATCGCTCTTGCTTCACAACTTAAGGTGGCAGGGAGATGGGAGGGAGATCTTCTCTTTATCGGAGAAGAGCAGGTAGTTCAGCCGAAAACAACCAATGGTAAAGATATCATCCTTGCGGTATCTGAGCCGCCGTCTGCTGTGCGATCGCAGTTTATTGCGCTGCTGGCTGGTATTACTGATGAGTATTATCGCCAACATGGTGGAGAGACGATTCTTCTTCCTTTTTTTCCTGCTCAAGACAGCGTGATAGCCGATGATATTGCCGCGCACCTTACCGCGCCTTATCACCTCATTGTAACGACCAAGCCAGCTGATGCATTGTCAGTGATCGCAAATGCTGGTCTGATCATCTCATCGCGGCTTCATCCATTAGAGTTTGCCGCTCTCTGCGCTACTCCACCCGTCGCGATCGCTGGTGATCCTAAGATCGTTAATTTTGTCACTGAACTGCGAGACCATGGCGGCCCAATGATTCCGCTTTATCAGATTGAAGACCTTCCTCGGGTTGAGGAGGTTACTGCTGCAATCAGAACCATTCTTTCAGCCACTTTTTGCCGTGATCTTAAGGCATCCAGTCAACGAATCAGTATTAAAGCTCGGCAAGCCTTCATCCCTAATTTAACACGGTTAAAACGGCTCGTTCATTGAACTCTGGCTAAACGAGTATTATGCGTAACTACTCAGATATAGCTACAAAGAGACGAAGAGGATTGCCGCAAAGAGACTTTAGAGACTAAGATTACAGAATGATTTTTAGGTTCTTCTGTAAAAGCAGCGTCTACGATCTTTTTAGCAACAGATTCTTCTCATGCTGTTAAAGGTGTAAATTTCATTGTTTACCTTTGCGCCTCGTGGCGATACAAGGGTAGTTACGGTTGTGTTAAGATCACCAATTTAGGTAAACTAAGAGAAATCTACTGCTGAGCAGTGAACAATACGAAAAGGAGAAGTTTCAATGTCACAAGCAAGAATTATTGATGGGGAACAGGTTGCAGCACAACTTCGCCAAGCACTCAAAGAAGAGGTGGCCGCGCTGGTAGAGCAGGGGATCACGCCAGGATTAGCCACAGTACGCGTCGGAGAAGACCCAGCAAGTCAGGTTTATGTTCGGATGAAGGAGAAGGCATGCGCTAAGATCGGGATTATGTCGCGAGGGATCAGGCCTCCAACTGATATTTCACAGGAAGATCTGATCGCTCAAATTAACGAACTAAACTGTGATCCAGCCATTCACGGGATCCTTGTCCAGCTCCCTTTGCCCGGCCATCTTGATACACCGGCAGTATTGCAGCACGTCAACCCGGAAAAAGATGTCGATGGATTTCATCCGCTAAATCTGGGCAAACTTCTCACAGCCAAATATTGGGAAGAACTACCGCGGTTCATTCCGTGCACCCCGGCCGGGGTGATTGCGCTAATCGACTCCACCGGTAAAGAGATCGCCGGGAAACAAGCGGTAGTTGTCGGACGAAGCATTATCGTTGGCAAACCGGTAGCAATGCTGCTTTTAGCTCGTCAGGCAACTGTCAGTATCTGCCATTCTCGCACCAGCGATCTTGGTGCGCTGACCCGCACAGCAGATATCCTGGTTGCGGCAGTCGGGGTTCCGCAGTTGATCAAAGCGAAGATGATCAAACCCGGAGCAATAGTAATCGATGTGGGAGTAAACCGGCTGAAGAATGGCTTAGTAGGCGACGTGGACTTTGATCAGGCCAAAGAAATCGCTGGCTACCTCACACCAGTGCCAGGTGGGGTTGGTCCGATGACGATCACGATGTTATTAACTAACACCGTTCGCGCAGCGAAAGCGCAATTAACTACTCAGGGTGCCTATGGTAATTAGTGATTGGTGATTGAGTATAGCACCAATTTCACAGGTATGAGGTTAGAGGTACGAGGGCAGAAAAAAGAGGGTTCTTGGTTCCTGTCTTACCATTCACCATATGAACTCCACGAACCCCATGAACCCCATAAACTCAATGAACCGGTCACTAATCACCTTGTTGATTCCGGCTCATCAGGTTAGGAAAAGGAGATGAAATGTTAGAAGTAATCAATCTTGTGAAGCATTACGGCAAGACCAGGGCCGTTGACGGTATCTCATTCACGGTGAATCACGGTGAGGTGTTCGGCTTTCTCGGGCCAAATGGCGCCGGCAAGACGACGACGATCAAGGTCTGTACCGGCCTCCTCAAGCCGACAAGCGGCCAGGTCAGGGTGGCCGGGTTTGACATCGCCTCTGCAACTATTAAAGCGAAGCAGAACCTGGGCTATGTGCCGGACAATCCGTTCATGTACACCAAGCTGACTGCACGCGAATTCCTCCAGTTCGTCGGGGCGGTTTACCTGGGGAAAGACCATACCGGGATAGACGGGCGGATAGACGAGGTCCTGGCGATGGTCGGGCTGGCCGATCGGGCCGACGATCTGATCGAGAGCTATTCGTTCGGCATGAAGCGCAAAGCGACCCTGTGCGCGGCGATTCTCCACCGTCCCAAAGTGCTCCTGCTCGATGAGCCGACCTCCGGGCTCGATGCGGCAAGCGCCCGCCAGGCGAAGGACGCCTTCGGACAGCTCGCCCGCTCCGGGAGCGCTATCGTGCTGACGACTCACATCATGGAGATCGCCGAACGGCTCTGTGACCGCGTCGGCATCATCAACCACGGCAAGCTGGTCGCGGTCGGCACCCTCGATGAGCTGAGGCGGCAGGCCAGCGCCCCTGGCTCGACGCTGGAGGACGTCTTCCTCTCCCTGACTGCTGATGACAGGGCGACAACAGACGAAGAAGGAAACCCAACATGAGCCACCTAACAGTGCTGTTTAATCTCCACAAGCGGATATTAATCAACACCTACTGGCGTACCCGCGGCCAACGGGTCACCACCACACTGCTCCTGTGCGGGGCGATCGCCTTCTTGGCTGGCGCTGGTTATGCAGCGCAGCGGTTCGTGCTCGCCGGTGCCATCGCTGTCCTCCCCGGCGTGATCTTATTCAGTTTCGTAATGCTCACGATCTTTTCGATGGCCCAGGGAGAGAGCCTTGCTAATTTGATTCCTCGCTTCTACCGCTCCCCGGATCTGAACTATCTCCTTGCCCTGCCGATCCCTCCCAATCTAGTGCTGGCAATAAAATTCCTTGCCGCCCAGTTGCAATCCATACGCGGTATGTCGTTTCTTGCTCTGATGCTGCTGGTTGCGGTGGGCTGGGCACTGGGAGCGCCGTGGTATTACTACCTCCTGCTGTTCCCAGTCTTCTTGTTATACACCCTGGTTCCGGCGGGTCTCGGTCTCTTGCTCGGGATGGCGCTGCTGCGGCTGATGAGCGCCAAGATGTTTGTGCGGCTTGCGGGGATTCTATCGCTCGTCGTCACTATGGGTTCCTTCGCCATGCTGGGCATCATCGGTGCCGAGGAGGTGGCACTATCGCTGACCACCCACATCGTGGAGTTTTTCGCCTGGCTGGGCACTCTCTGGGCCGAGCTGATTACGCCGGTATCGGCCACCGTGTTCTTTAATGCGATCGCTGCCGGGGAGGTAATCAAGGCCGGTCGCCCCCTGTTCATGCTCATCCTGGTGACCGGGGTAACGATGGGGGGCATCTTCTGGCTCGCCCGCCATCTTTTCTACCAGGGTTGGCTGATCACTCATTCGGCTCCCAGCGGTGCCGTCCGCGTCCCTAAGAGAAGAGCCGCTGGCCGAGCTCGAACCAGCGCGCACTCCCCCTGGTATGCGCTGGTGGTGAGAGAATGGCGCTTTGCCCTGCGCAATGGGGAGATGAGGATGTTCTTCTTCGGCATGGTGCTCACATTTGCGGGGCTGATCATTATGCTCGCTAAAGACATCATACCGGGGGTGACTTCAGCGGCCGCCATGGCCATACTGGCCATCGCCGCAGCGTTCCTTTTCTTTTTTAGCATAATTCCCCTGTTCTTACCCCCCGAAATCTTCCAGTCCAAATCGGCAGCATCAATGTGGAAGAACCGATTATGGCTTGTTAAGGCCCTTCCGCTGAACGCCTGGGAGGTTGTTTTTGCTGAAATATTTAAGACAGTAGTGCCGGCGTTTCTTCTGGGAGCAGCCGGGATGCTGGTCTATGCCGTTATCAGCGGGTCGGCGTTCATCCACACTATTGCCGCTTTGGTGAGATACCTGATGCTCCTCTGTGGACTGTTGGCGATACAGACCGGGCTTGAGTTTTGGGAGTTCGCTAAAAAGCCTCACAAACTGCTGACCGATCCATTGCAACTTCTGACGATCTTTGGATTCGTTCTCGCCGCCGCCGCTCCGCTCACACTGTATCTGTTGAGCGATATCCCTCTCCTCACGGCATTCAGAATCGAGCCTCTGTTTGCAATCGGCCTGATGGCTTGGCCGCTGCTCAGTTTCTTGGCGATCGGGGTCGGCTTCCGGCTGGCTGTTCGCAACTGGGACGAGATGGAGATTTGACCGAGCGATAGTTGGCAGCAGCCATAAGCCCTGGTATAATAACTTCATGCGCCTTGCTGTTGTGGTTTACCACAGATTACACAGATACCAGCGTCGAGGTCAGGGACGACCTCGACTACGGAGATCTATATAATCTGTGAAATCTGTGGTTAATATCTTGACCCAATGGTCGCTAAAAGGAAGTGATGCCAACGGGGAAAACAGGATTGAACAGCAAATCCGGACAACTGACACACTAAAGGAGGAGGTCAAGAACAATGAACAGGATATTGCTTATTGGTGTACTGGTTGTGGCACTACTGACGACTACTGCGATAACCTTCACTGTTACGCTGGAAAACGAAGGAATCCACGAAGTAAGTGCCCATGGGAAGAAGTCCACGATAACGGTGACGGCGATAGTCACCGGTCCCGAAGATTTCCTGCATAAAGTGGCGGCATTCATGGAACTCCTGGACAAAGGAGAATTTGAGGCGGCAGTGCGATTCTTCGATGAAACCATGAGAGAGGGGGTGCCGGCACCGAAACTGCGGATCGGCTGGGCGGGTCTGGTAGCCCAGTTCGGTCAGTTTAAGTCTCTGGGAGAGAGTAGAGTGTTTGAAGAGGCAGGATTTCAGATTGTCCTGCAAAGAGTCGTCTTTGAAAGGGGTGAGCTGAACATCAGGGTTGCATTTGACAAGGCCGGACTGATCGCCGGGCTCCACTTCTCGCCACCTGATCCTATCGCCGAAGTCTATGTCCCGCCGGATTATGTGGTTGAGGAGGTCTTTTTCACCAATGACGACATTACCCTGGCGGGGACGCTGACGCTGCCCCCGACCAGGGGTCCGCACCCGGCGGTGATATTGATCAGCGGCAGCGGACCTCAAAATCGAGATCACGAGATTGCTACCGTTCCCGGCTACCGACCGTTCGCCGTTATTGCCGACAAGCTCACCCGTCACGGTATCGCCGTGCTGCGCTACGATGACCGGGGAGTGGGCGAGTCTACGGGCGACCCTGCTGTGGCGACCTCCGCGGATTTTGCTGCCGACGTCGAAGCCGCGCTGCGCTACCTGCGGGGCCGGGAAGAGATCAGTCCCGAATGGATTGGTCTCCTGGGCTTCAGCGAGGGGGGCATGATCGCGGCCATGGTCGCAGCACGCACGCCTGAGGTGGCTTTCGTCATCTCAATGGCCGGCCCTGCGGTGGACGGCTACAACGCGATCCTGATGCAGGTCGAGCACGGCGCCAGGCTGGCGGGAGGCTGCGAACAAGCGGTAGCCGAGGCTTTGGAACAGCAGCGCATCGTCCTCGATCTAACGCTGGCAGGGGAATGGGAGGATCTCCAGGCCTTCCTACACGAAATTATTCTGGGGCAACTGCAAGCCTTGCCGAAAGAAAAACAGGCTGCCCTGGGCGATCTCAAGGTGGTTGCCCGAAGGATAGCGGCGATGCAGTTGGAGACCTTCCAAAGTCCGTGGTATCAGTTCTTCCTACGTCACGACCCCGGACAGGACTGGGAAAGGGTGAAGGTTCCTGTCCTCGCCCTCTTTGGTGAATTGGACGTGCAAGTTGACGTGGCACAGAACCGCC